>NZ_CP071007.1:730000-990000 GCF_018417635.1 Pseudomonas sp. SORT22 | reverse complement strand
GTTGGCATAGAAGCCATATTCATCCGGGGCAATCGCCTGCCAGGTGGTACGTGGCTGTTCTTCGACCAGGCTGATGCGCACGATCGACTTGATGCTCTTGAACCCATACTTCCATGGCACCACCAAACGCAACGGCGCGCCGTTCTGGTTGGGCAGTTCACGCCCGTACATGCCGACGGCGAGAATGGCCAGCGGGTTCATCGCCTCATCCAGGCGCAAGCCTTCTATATAAGGCCAGTCGATCAGGGCAAAGCTTGAGCGCTGACCAGGCATGGTCTTCGGGTCCTGCAACGTTTCGAAGCGAATGTAGCGGGCCTTGGAGGTTGGCTCGACCTGCTTGAGCAGTGCCGAAATCGGAAAGCCCAACCAGGGGATGACCATCGACCAGGCCTCCACGCAGCGCAGACGATAGATGCGCTCCTCCAGCTGGTAGGGCTTCATGAAGTCTTCGAGGGCATAACGCCCGGGCTTGCCGACCTCGCCATCCACCACCACGGTCCAGGGTTCGGTTTTCAGGCTGCCGGCATTGGCCGCCGGATCACCCTTGTCGGTACCGAACTCATAGAAATTGTTGTAGTGGGTGGCGTCCTTGAATGGCGTGGTCGCCTCCCCCGGCGCGGTTACGGCTTGCCACTGGGTAGCGGCGAGCTTGTCGTTGAACCAGCCTGGCGCCCTGCCCGCCTCGACATCGGCATAGCGCGATGGATCGGCAGCACTGGCCCAGCGTGGCAGCGCGGTTGCCGCCAGGGCAGCCAGCGACCCACCAAGCATGGCGCGGCGAGAGACATAGAGAGATTCGGGGGTGACGTCCGATTCTTTGCAATCGGAGGCTTTGGGCAGCTTGATGAGCATGATGGCTCCGTAGAACTGGAGGACTGATGCACCAGTAGACTACGGAGCCCTAGCGAAATTACATCACTCGATGTTTTTCCGCCGACGCATGCGCAACAGGTATTGCACAGGACCGGAGGCCGCATAGCCGAGGAACACCAGCAGCAGGATGCGCGGCGGGTCACTGAAGACTACCGCGAACACCAGCACCACGGCGAGGATCGCTACGAACGGCACGCGCCCCTTGAGGTCCAGCTCCTTGAAGCTGTTGTACTTGATGTTGCTGACCATCAGCATACCGGCCGCCGCCACCAGCAGCGCCACCAGGAACGACAGCTTCGAGCCCTGGATGCCGTAGTCGCTGAAAGCCCAGACGGTACCAGCCACCACGCCGGCTGCCGCCGGGCTGGCCAGGCCGATGAAGTAACGCTTGTCGGCCTTGCCGACCTGGGTGTTGAAGCGCGCCAGACGCAGCGCGGCGCCAGCGACATAGATGAAAGCGACCATCCAGCCGACCTTGCCCATGTCACCCAAGGCCCAGCCGAAGGCCAGCAATGCCGGGGCGACACCGAAGGCAACCATGTCCGACAGCGAGTCGTACTCGGCACCGAAGGCGCTCTGGGTGTTGGTCATGCGTGCCACGCGGCCGTCCAGGCCATCAAGGACCATGGCGACAAAAATGGCGATGGCGGCGAAGGCGAAATACTTGCTCGCCTCGCGTGGATCACCCGCACTGAGGGCCGCCTGGGCACTCATGGAGTTGATGATCGAATAGAAACCGGCGAACAGGTTCGCAGTGGTGAACAGGTTGGGCAGCAGATAGATGCCGCGATGCCGAACCTTGCGTCCTTCGGCGTCATGCCCTTCTTCAACATGCTCATCGATCGGTAGCAGGCTTTCGGCGTCAGAGGCCTTGTTCGGCTCTTCGGGACGTTCGCTCATGGACATTACCTTGCAACGGTGTGGAAAGTTTCGACAGACGTCTGCGACGAGGGTTCGCCGACAAACGATGAAGCTTTATACCAGAAGCTGACCGCCTAAACGAAAAAACGCGGCCGAAGCCGCGTTTTCATCGCATCAGGACAAGATCAGTTCTTGGCCTTGTCGACGATTTTGTTCGCTGCGATCCAAGGCATCATCGAGCGCAGTTGCTCGCCGATGACTTCGATGCCGTGGGCAGCGTTGTTACGACGCTTGGCGGTCATCGAAGGGTAGCCGGTGGCGCCTTCGCTGATGAACATCTTGGCGTATTCGCCGTCCTGGATGCGCTTCAGAGCGTTGCGCATGGCCTGGCGGGATTCGGCGTTGATGACTTCTGGGCCGGTCACGTACTCGCCGTACTCGGCGTTGTTGGAGATCGAGTAGTTCATGTTGGCGATACCGCCTTCGTACATGAGGTCAACGATCAGCTTCAGTTCGTGCAGGCACTCGAAGTAGGCCATTTCTGGCGCGTAGCCCGCTTCAACCAGGGTTTCGAAACCGGCTTTGACCAGCTCGACGGTACCGCCGCAGAGAACGGCTTGTTCACCGAACAGGTCGGTTTCAGTCTCGTCCTTGAAGGTGGTTTCGATGATGCCGGTACGGCCGCCACCGACGCCCGCGGCGTACGACAGGGCAACGTTTTTGGCATTGCCGGAAGCGTCCTGGTAGATCGCGATCAGGTCAGGGATGCCGCCGCCTTTGACAAACTCGGAACGTACGGTGTGACCTGGCGCTTTTGGCGCGATCATGATCACGTCCAGGTCAGCGCGTGGAACGACCTGGTTGTAGTGGATGGCGAAACCGTGGGAGAAGGCCAGGGTGGCGCCTTTCTTGATGTTCGGCTCGACTTCGTTCTTGTACAGCTGGGACTGGAACTCGTCCGGGGTCAGGATCATGACCAGGTCGGCACCGGCAACAGCGGTCGCTACATCGGCAACTTTCAGGCCGTGAGCTTCGGCTTTGGCAACGGTGTTCGAACCTTTACGCAGACCGACAGTGACGTCCACACCGGAGTCCTTCAGGTTGCACGCCTGAGCGTGGCCCTGGGAGCCGTAACCGATGATGGCAACTTTCTTGCCCTGGATGATGGAAAGGTCACAGTCTTTGTCGTAATAAACTTTCATGAAAATACCCCTGTTATCTCGGCCCATAGGGCCATCGCTAATTTTTTGAGTTAGATGCTGAGCACTTTGTCGCCACGGGCAATGCCGGTAACGCCGCTGCGCACTGTTTCGAGAATGGACGCGGTACCGATGGCCTGAATGAAGCTGTCAAGCTTGTCGCTGGCGCCAGTCAGCTGAACGGTATAGACGCTGCTGCTGACGTCGACGATCTGCCCACGATAGATATCGGTGGTGCGTTTGATCTCCGCGCGCTGGGCGCCCGTGGCCTTGATCTTGACCAGCATCAGTTCACGTTCGATGTGCGCGCTTTCCGAGAGGTCGACCAGCTTGACGACTTCAACCAGCTTGTTCAGGTTTTTGGTGATCTGCTCGATCACCTCATCATGACCGACCGTGGTCAACGTCAGACGCGACAGGGTCGGGTCTTCGGTTGGCGCCACCGTCAGGCTTTCGATGTTGTAGTTACGCTGCGAGAACAGACCGACCACGCGAGACAAGGCACCGGGTTCGTTTTCCAACAGCAGGGAAATAATGTGCCGCATGATTAGGTACGCTCCGTCTTGCTCAGCCACATGTCGCGCATGGAGCCGTCTTTGATCTGCATCGGGTAGACGTGCTCGCTGTTGTCGACCTGGATATCGATGAACACCAGGCGGTCTTTCATGGCGAACGCTTCCTCGAGCTTGGGCTTGAGGTCTTTCAGGCTGGTGATGCGGATACCCACGTGACCATAGGCCTCGGCCAGCTTGACGAAGTCAGGCAGCGATTCCATGTAGGAGTGCGAGTGACGGCTGTTGTAGGCCATGTCCTGCCATTGGCGGACCATGCCCAAGACGCCGTTGTTCAGGTTGACGATCTTCACCGGCAGGTCGTACTGCAGGCAGGTCGACAGCTCCTGGATGTTCATCTGGATGCTGCCCTCGCCGGTAACGCAGGCAACGTCCTGGTCCGGGAAGTTCAACTTCACGCCCATGGCCGCCGGGAAACCGAAGCCCATGGTGCCCAGGCCGCCGGAGTTGATCCAGCGATTGGGTTTGTTGAAGCGGTAGTACTGCGCCGCGAACATCTGGTGCTGACCCACGTCGGAGGTAACAAAGGCATCGCCCTTGGTCACTTCGCAGAGGGTCTCGATCACGGTCTGCGGCTTGATCACGCTGCCGTCGCCCTTGTCGTAAGGGAACATGTCGCGATCGCCACGCCATTCTTCGATCTGCTTCCACCAGGCGTCCATGGCGGCTTTGTCTGGCTGCTCGCCGATTTCGCGCAAGGTCGCGACCATTTCGCTCAGCACGCTCTCGACCGGGCCAACAATCGGCACGTCGGCCTTGATGGTCTTGGAGATCGACGCCGGGTCGATGTCGATGTGGATAACCTTGGCGTTCGGGCAGAACTTGGCCGGGCCGTTGACCACGCGGTCGTCGAAGCGCGCACCGACGGCGAAAATCACGTCAGCGTGGTGCATGGCCAGGTTGGCGGTGTAGCTGCCGTGCATGCCGAGCATGCCGAGGAACTGGCGATCGGTACCCGGATAGCCGCCCAGGCCCATCAAGGTATTGGTGACCGGCAGGTTGAGCATCTGCGCAACTTCGGTCAGGGCTGCAGAGCCGCCGCCGAGGATCACGCCGCCACCGGCATAGACCACTGGACGCTTGGCAGCCAGCAACATCTCGGCAGCCTTGCGGATCTGCCCCGAATGGCCACGAACAGCCGGGCTGTAGGAACGCATCTTGACCTTTTTGGGGTAGACGTATTCGAACTTTTCCGCAGGGTTGGTCATGTCTTTGGGGATATCGACCACGACCGGGCCCGGGCGACCGGATTGCGCCAGATAGAAAGCTTTTTTCAGGATTTCAGGAATTTCCGAAGCGTGTTTGATCATGAAGCTGTGCTTCACGATCGGCCGGGAAATACCGATCATGTCGGTTTCCTGGAAGGCATCGGTACCGACCATGGTGCTTGGCACCTGACCGGAGAGGATGACCATCGGAATGGAGTCCATGTACGCGGTGGCAATACCGGTGATGGCATTGGTCGCGCCAGGGCCCGAGGTCACCAGTACCACGCCGGCCTTGCCGGTGGCACGGGCGTAACCGTCCGCCATATGGGTTGCGGCCTGCTCGTGACGAACCAGGATGTGGCTTACTTCCGGTTCTTTGAACAGGGCATCGTAAACATGAAGGAGAGCACCACCAGGGTACCCGTAGATGTGCTTAACGCCTTCGTCACGCAAAAAGCGGACGACCATCTCAGCGCCAGATAAAAGCTCCACGTTGTTCACCTCTAAAACGCCAGAATACCGTCCACGGTGGACGGGTCTTAATAGGTTTACTGCCAAGCAGAGCATGAGCGACGAAATCGCCGACTACGTCAGCACTGACTGAGCAAGTATTGGGAGCGCCCCAAAGTGTTGCGGGGTTTTCCCACCCAGCGCGAGGTAACGCGTTGCGGGGTGTAACAGGTCGGCGCGGGTGTGCGCCTCATGATCTGCTTAGCGGGTCTGCTTCTGGCAGTCCCTCTACAGCGGAATCTGGATTCTTCTTTTTCGGCGCGCGCAAGTCAAGAAAAATTATTGCCAATTTCGCCCAAGGACTATCTACAGCCACCACTAATACCAGTGACAGCAGCAGAAATACTAACAATACAAACAAAAAGAGCCACAATCTGTGGCTCCAAGGGTGAAAAGAGGGAAATTCAGGCAGAAGGACTGATCAATTGGTCAAACTCTGCTAGCAGCCTGCGTAGCTCGCGGCTTTGCTCCGGGCGGTCGACGTATACCGTTTCAACCATGACCAGGATCCCGGAGGCATTTGGCAGCGCCAGTCCGTTCTCGAGAATCACTTTCATTCTTGGCAGGAAAATCCACTGCAGCCACTGATCGAAGTTCATGCTGTCGACCGCAAAGGGCACTGTGCTTGCCAGCGCCTCGGGGCTTGGCGGCTGCTCGCTCCACCAGCCCTGGACGTGCAGCTCGCGCTCGATCAGCAGCAGGTGATCGGCGATATCGAGGATGCGTTGGTCCATTACAGGTTGACCTGGGCTTTCTGCCGGGCCAGCGCTGCACCGGCCGAGTCACCCTGCTTCTCGCGCGACTGGGCAATGATGTTCCACAGCCCGGCCTGCAGGTCGGGGCGACCGTTGGCGTAGGTCAGGGCGCGGCGCGCCAGTTGCTCGGACTGAGCGGCATCGCCCTGGGCCAGGCGCACCTGGGCCAGACGGTAAAGCACTTGCGGCTCACGTGGGGCAATGCGCTGGGCACGCTCCAGGCTCGACGAAGCGCCGTTGTAGTCGCCGCCGCTCTGTTGTTGCTGGGCGGTGGTCAGCAGCGCCAGCACCGGGCCGTCGAGCTGTTCGTCAGCCGACAGGCCACCGCTGGCAGCGCTGGAGCGCGGAATGCCGCTCGGCGCACTCGGCGCGCTGGTGCTCGGCATGGTGTAGCTGCCGGCGTTGGTCGAGCTGCTGTCGAACGGCGTCGAACTGCTCGGGCCCGGAGTAATGGGGCCGGTGCTGATCGGCGCGGCGCCGGTGGCCGCCGGGAAGGTCTGGATCGGTGCGGCGCCGGAACCCTGCGGGACCATGACCATCACCCCGGAGTCCTGCGGCACGGCTTGCGCCTGGCGCGTACCATTATTGACCTGCGCCGGCGTGCCACGGTTGGCCGTGACCCGCTCACTGTTGGAGACCCGGGTACTGGAGTCGACCACGGGAATGGAGCCGCGCGGATTGCTGGCGCAGCCATTGAGCAAAGCCAGCGCCGTCAAGGCTGGAAACCACCACTTGTTCACTGCACACCCTCTCTAGGCTAATGCTTAATTCATCCAACCCTTGACCCAGTCCATGACGGACTCGGCAGGGTCCGGCTCACCGCCACAGGCGGCCCCGGCCGGCGGTTCACTTCCGCGAATATACGGCATCTGCACGGCGCCCGGGCAACTGGCGTCCGAGCCCTGGCCGCTATGCGGATCGATCCAGGCCTGCACCACGTTGTCGGGCAGCGGCATGTCCAGTGGCAGCGGGTCGGCCTTGTGCATGAAACTGGTCCAGACCTGCAGCGCACCGGTGGCACCGGTAAACGGCGTCTTGCCGTTGTCGTCACGCCCCAGCCACACTACTGCCAGCAAATCCTGGCTGAAGCCTGCGAACCAGCTGTCACGGGAATCGTTACTGGTACCGGTCTTGCCTGCCAGGTTCAACGTGCTTGGCAGCACACTGTAGACCGAACGCCCGGTACCTTCGCGCATGACCCGCTGCATGGCGTTCTGCACCAGATAAATGGCGCCCGGATCGAAGGTTTGCTGGATCTGGAACGGATAGCGCTTGAGCGGCTCGCCTTCGGCGGTGAGCACGCTGCGAATACCGCGCATCGGCGTGTTGAAGCCGCCGTTGGCCAGGGTCTGGTACATGGTTGCGACCTGCATCGGCGACATGCCGCCGGCGCCGAGCATCATCGACGGGAACGCCGGCCAGTCGACGTTGACACCCAGCCGGCCGATGGTTTTCAGCACGTTCGGCACACCCACTTCCAGGCCGAGCTTGGCGGTCGACAGGTTGTAGGAGTTGGCCAGGCCCTGATACAGATAAATGGTGCCGTGGGAACGACGGTCGTAGTTCTGCGGCTTCCATACCTGGCCATCGGCGCCTTTGACCGAGAACGGCTCGTCCTGCACCCACGTGGTCAGGGTGTATTTGCTCGGTTTTTCCAGGGCGGTCAGGTACACCGCCGGCTTGACCAGCGAGCCGATCGGCCGTACCGCGTCGATCGCGCGGTTGAAACCAGCAAAACCTGCCTGGCGGCTACCGATCAGGGCCTGGACTTCGCCGGTCTCCGGGTTGGTTACAACCATCGCCGCTTCGACTTCATCGGCGCCCTTGCGCCCGGCCAGACGCTTGAAGGTCTCGGCCATGGCCGCTTCGGATTTCATCTGCAGGATCGGATCGAAGCTGGTGAAGATTCGCAGGCCTTCTTCGGTCAAGTCTTCGTCGCGATAGTCCTGGCGCAGCTGGCGTTTGACCAGGTCGAGGAAGCCCGGGTAGGAGCTGTCGGCCAGGCTGCCGCGCTTGGTCACACCCAGTGGCATTTTCTTCGCTGCTTCCACCGCTTCCGGGGTGGCCACGCCCTGTTCGGCCAGCAGGTCGAGCACCAGGTTACGCCGCACCGTCGCCCGCTCCGGGTAGCGCCGCGGGTTGTAATAGGAAGGGCCCTTGACCATGCCGACCAGCAAGGCGATCTGGTGCAGCTTGAGCTCCGACAGCGGCTGGCTGAAGAAGAACTGGCTGGCCAGGCCGAAGCCGTGCACCGCACGCTGGCCGTCCTGGCCGACGAACACTTCGTTGAGGTAGGCCTCGAGGATTTCGCGCTTGTCGTAGTGCAGCTCAAGCAGCAGGGCCATCATCGCTTCATTGAGCTTGCGGCTGAGGCTGCGTTCGTTGGTCAGGTAGAAGTTCTTCACCAACTGCTGGGTCAGGGTACTGCCGCCCTGGCGCATGGCGCCGGACGAGGTGTTGACCCACACTGCCCGGGCAATCGACTTGGGCGACACGCCGAAGTGGTGATAGAAGTCGCGATCTTCCACGGCCACCAGGGTTTCCAGCAGGTACGGCGGCACCTGGTCGATCTTGATCAGGATGCGGTCTTCGAGGTTTTTCGGGTACAGGCCGCCGATCAGCAGCGGCTCAAGGCGCACCACGTCGAGTTTCGAGCCGTTGGCGCCACTGAGCCCGGCAACATAGTCGCCAGAGAAGCGCACGCGCACCGCTTGTGCGCTTTCCATGCCTTCATAGAACTGAAAGCCACGGGTATTGAGATCGACGGTATTGCCGTTGACCGCCGCCGCACCCGGGCCATTGGCGACGCTTTCACGGCGATAGCCGAGGGCATCGAGCTCGATGAGGAAGTCGGCCTTGCTCAGCTTCTGACCGACGAACAGCTCCAGCGGCCGGGCATACACCTTGGCCGGGATGGTCCAGCGCTTGCCGGAGAATTTCTCCTGGACCACGGCATCGAGGTAAATGGCATAGCCCGCCACCAGCACAAGGCCGACCAGGCTGAGCTTCAAGGCCCAGCCCAGCCAGGCACGCGAGCGGCCAGACGGGCGTTTTTTAGCGGTACGGGGGGATCGGGATCGAGTCATGGCGGCGGATTATACGCACTTTATCAATCATCGACAGGCGCCCTCCGGCGGTTTGCACCAGCCCCGCTTGCGGCCATAATGGCCGATTCGAATCTCCGACCCAGAAGGATCGCCCGTGAGCCAAGCCTTGATCACAGCCCTGCAGAATCCCGCCCTGTTCCCTCACCCGGTGAAGGCATTTCAGGTCATCGAGACGCATATATCCTGGGTGCTGCTCACCGGTGACTATGCCTACAAGATCAAGAAGCCGATGAACTTCGGTTTCCTCGATTTTACCGAGCTGTCCCAGCGTGCCCACTTCTGCGCCGAAGAGCTGCGCCTGAACCAGCGCCTGACCGACGACCTGTACCTGGAAGTACTGCCGATCACCGGCAGCGCCGAAGCGCCCCAACTGGGCGGCGAAGGCGAGCCGATCGAATACGCGCTGAAAATGCGCCAGTTCCCCCAGAGCCAGATGCTCAGCACCCTGCAGGCCAACAGCGAACTGACCGCCGCGCACATCGACCAGATGGCCGAGCAGATCGCCCGCTTCCACCTGGCCGCGCCAAAAGTTGCCGTCGAGCATCCGCTAGGCACGCCGGACAGCGTCATGGCCCCGGTCGAGCAGAACTTCGAGCAGATTCGCCCGTTCCTTTCCGACAAGGCCGACCTGCAGCAACTCGATGCCCTGCAAGCCTGGGCCCAGGACAGCTTCAAGCGCCTGCATGGCCTGCTCGAGCAGCGCAAGGCCGAAGGTTTCATTCGCGAATGCCACGGTGACATCCACCTGGGCAACGCCACCCTGATCGATGGCAAGGTGGTGATTTTCGACTGCATTGAATTCAACGAACCGTTCCGCCTGACCGACGTCTACGCCGATGCCGCGTTCCTGGCCATGGACCTCGAAGACCGCGGGCTGAAATCGCTGTCGCGCCGCTTCGTCAGCCAGTACCTGGAACTCACCGGTGACTACGCCGGCCTGGAACTGCTGAACTTCTACAAGGCCTACCGCGCCCTGGTCCGGGCCAAGGTCGCCCTGTTCAGCATGCCGGCCAACGCCGATGCGGTGCAGCGCGCCACTACCCTGCGCACCTACCGCAACTATGCCAACCTGGCGGAAAGCTACAGCGCCATCCCTTCGCGCTTTTTGGCCATCACCCATGGTGTGTCTGCAGTCGGCAAGAGCCACGTGGCCATGCGCCTGGTCGACGCCCTGGGCGCCATTCGCCTGCGTTCGGACGTCGAGCGCAAGCGCATGTTCGGTGAGCAAGCCAGCGCCAATGCCGGTCAGTTGCAAGCCGGCATCTATAGCGAAGACGCCAGCCAGGCCACCTACCAGCGTCTGCACCAGCTGGCCGAAACCATCCTGCGTGCTGGCTTCCCGGTAGTTATCGACGCCACCTACCTCAAGCACGAGCAGCGCCAGGCCGCCGCCGGCGTTGCCAGCGAAACCGGCGTGCCGTTCCTGATCCTCGACTGCAACGCCCCGGATGCGGTGATCGCCAGCTGGCTGGCCCAGCGTCAGGCCGATCAGAACGATCCGTCGGATGCCACCCTGGACGTGGTCAAGGCGCAACAGGCCAGCCGTGATCCGCTCAGCGCCGAAGAGCTGCTGCAAAGCAAGCGCGTGGAAACCAACGAAAGTGGCAGCCTCGACCTGTTGGTCAAGCAGATCCGCCAGCGCCTGCCCGGGCTCTGATACCACCCAGGACGTGAAGCAGTCGACAGTTCACGCCTGATTCCGGGCGCCCCCTTGATGATGGCACTATAGTGTCACCACAAGTGCAAACAAGGAGGCGCCTCATGAATCAGCCACGGCAACTGGACAGCGCGCTGTATGCGCTGGTGCATGACGAACAGATCGCCAGTTTCAATCGCGAGAAACCCAAGGATGGCACCGTCGACTTTCGTGGCGGCGATTTTCGCGGGCTCGACCTGCGCGAGCTGGACACCACCGGCATCGACTTCACCGATGCTTACTTTCGCGCCTCCGACCTGCGCGGCCTGGACCTGCGTCACAACGGCCTGGAAGGCGCAAGCCTGGCCCATGCACAGATTTCCGGCACCTACTTTCCCAGCGAACTGAGCGCCGACGAGATTCTCATGTCGGTCAACTTCGGCACCCGCCTGCGCTACCGCACACGCTGACAGCAACCTTCGAAACCCCCGCCGGCCGTGGCCTGGCGGGGGCTTTCGGCTACCCGTCGGCACATGGATGGCAAAACGCCGCGTATTTCCCAAGTGCCGCTACACTGCTCATTGACCTGCCGCGATTACTAAATCAAGACCCGTTCAGCCGTCGCAAGGAGGCTTGATGAACGATGAACTCCAGCATCTGAAAAACCTTGGCAAGACTTCTGCGCAGTGGCTGCATGCGGTCGGCATCCACAGTGCTTCGGACCTACGCCGGCTGGGTGCGGTCAACGCCTACAAGGCCGTCCGTACCCGGGGTTTCCGGGCCTCGAAGGTGCTGCTGTACGCGATTGAAGGCGCCTTGCTCGATGTGCACTGGAACGATATTCCGGCTGAACGCAAGGAAGCCCTGAACCAGCAACTCGACGGCAAAATTGCCGTACAGAAAAATAATCGGGAATTTTGAATCACGACACTTGACTACGAAATGAGAATCGTTATGATTATCACAACTGGTCGCGAGACTGGTTGGGTAACCTGAAAGCCCCTGGTTCGGACTCTCAGATTATCTCCTCATCAGGCTAATCACGGTTATTGACCCGGCACTTTGCCGGGTCTTTTTTTGCCTGGGCTTTTTACTCGCCCTTACGCATCTGCGCGCAGTAGTCCTGCTCCGGCAAAGCCGGGGTGTACCAGACATAATCAGCCAGCTGCGCATCAACCCCCTGCCCCACTTCGGCGAGCATCAACACCTGCGTGCCGGCTTCGGCGCCCAGGTCGGCCAAATGCAAGGGCACGCCGATGTCCTTGCGCACGTGATAGCCACCGGCTAACAGCAACGCTGGCTGTGGCGCGGCCAGCAGGCGCTCGGCCATACGCCGGTCGCGCTGTTGCTGAACCGCCAGCATCGCCGGCAACTGGCTTTCGGGCAGCAGGCCGCAATGGGACTCCCGGACTTGCTCCAGCAGCACGGCCCGGACCTTGGCGGCGGTCGAGCGCTCACCTTTCAAGGGTGGCGGCCGGCGATAGAGGCTGCGCACCTCCTCGGTGTCGAGGTTGGCGGCCAGCAACGGGTATGGCTGGCCCAGGGCCTCGCGGACGATCGGTCCGTACAGGGCCCAATCCCAGCCTTGCTGCCAGCCAAGCGCCAGCGGCAGATCGGCCGGCAAGGCCTGCTGCTTCAGCGCATCGACCTTGGCTTGCTGCACCGGCTGCAGCATCTCCAGCAGCAGGCTGCCCTGCGGCCGTTGCCCCTGCAGGGCGCGCAGCAGCCACAACTGCAGGGCATGGTGGTCGGGGTTGTCGTGTTTCTCGCCTACCAGCAGCCGCGGCGCCTGCGCCAGCCGCTCCAGCAGTTGCGCGGGCGTCAACAGGCGCCCGCTGCTCAGCTCACGAATCTGCCCAAGCTCGGCATGATCGCGGCCTTCGGGGCTTTGCCAGGCGGGCAATGGCGGTACTTCGGCCCGGGACTGGCAGCCGGCGAGCCCCCAGACCAGCAACAGCAACAATGCGGGCAAGCGGGGACAACGCATGGGCGGTACTCCTAACGGGCGATGATCAGCGGGTGCCCCCGCTCGGGGTGAGGCTGGACCAGCACATCGATGCCGAACACCGCCTTGAGCGAATCGGGGCGCAATACCTGCTGCGGGGTATCCAGGGCATGGCTGCGACCCTGTTCGAGCAAGAGGATACGATCACAGTAGCGTGCCGCCAGGTTCAGGTCATGAAGGATGACCATCACCGCGGCGCCGCGATCGGCGAATTCGCGCACCGCTTGCAAGGTGGTGTGCTGGTGCAGCGGGTCGAGCATCGAGGTCGGCTCGTCGAGCAGCAGGATGCGCCCGTCTTCGCCTGGCCACAGCTGCGCCAGTACCCGCGCCAGGTGCACGCGCTGACGCTCGCCACCAGAGAGCGCCAGATAGCTGCGCCCGAGCAGGTGGCCGGCATCGGCCGCCTGTAGGGCCGCGTCGATGATCTGCTGGTCGCGCTCAAGACCGGTTTTATGCGGCAAGCGACCCATGCCGACCACTTCTTCGACCTTGAAGGCAAAGCCCAGGCTGGACACCTGCGGCAGCACCGCCAGGCGCTGGGCCCGCTGCTGCCCGGGCCAGTCGCACAGCCCGCGGTCATCCAGGCTCACCCGTCCGTGGCTGGGATTCAACTCACCGCACATCACCCCGAGCAGGCTGCTTTTACCGGCACCGTTGGGGCCCAGCACGCCCAGTACCTGGCCGGGCTGCAGGGCCAGGCTGATATCGCTGAGGACCTGGTTTTCGCCACGGCGCAGCGACAGGTTTTCGACACACAGCATCAGGCACGCCCCCGCAACAGCAGATAGAGGAAGAACGGCGCACCGATGAACGCGGTAACGATACCGATCGGCAGTTCCGCAGGTGCCAGCGCCAAGCGCGCGATCAGGTCGGCGAACAGCAACAGCGAAGCGCCGGCCAGCAAGGATGCCGGCAGCAATACGCGGTGGTCCGGCCCAGCCAGCAAACGCACCAGGTGCGGCACCACCAGGCCGATAAAGCCGATCAGCCCCGCCGCCGCGACTGCCGCGCCCACCCCCAGCGCCGTGCAGAACACCAGTTCGCGCTTGAGCTTCTCGACCTCGATGCCCAGGTGACGGGCTTCGGACTCGCCCAGCAACAAGGCATTCAAGGCCTGGGCCCGGCGTGGCAGCCACAGCGAGACCCCCACGGTCACCAGCACCAGCGGCCACAGGCGCTGGTAACTGGCGCCATTGAGGCTGCCCAGGTTCCAGAACGTCAGGGTGCGCAAGGTGGCGTCATCGGCCAGGTAAGTGAACAGCCCTACCGCCGCGCCGGCCAGGGCGGTCAAGGCGATGCCGGCAAGGAGCATGGTCGCCACGTTGGTCTGGCCATCGCGCCGGCCCAGGCGATACACCAGCGCCGTCACCCCCAGGCCACCAAGAAATGCACACAGCGATAACAGATAAGGGCCGAAGGCCTCGGGAATACCGCCCATCCACGAGCCGCCGACAATCGCCACTGCCGCACCGAGCGCGGCACCCGCAGACACCCCGACCAGGCCGGGGTCGGCCAGCGGGTTGCGAAACAGCCCCTGCATCGCCACCCCGGACAGCGCCAGCACGGCACCCACGGCCAACCCCAGCAGGGTCCGTGGCAAGCGGATCTGGCCGAGGATCAGCTCGGCCTGCTCCAGCCCGTCGCCGGCCACCGGCAGCCCGATCAACCGGGCTCCGGCGCGCAGAGTATCGAACAACGGCAGGCTGACCGGCCCCAGCGCCAGCGACAACCAGATCGCCAACAGGCACAGCAGCGTCAGGGTGACGAACAGCGTGCGCGGCTTGACCAGCCGGTTCATTGCGCGGTCGGGTAAAAGGCGTGGGAAAGGTTCTGCAAGGTAACCGGCAGACGCGGGCCGAGCCCCCCCACCAGCAAGGTCGGGTCCAGTTCGATCAGGCGTTTGTTACGGGCGGCGCGCGAAGCATTCAGGGCCGGGTTTTCCTTGAGCAGCGCCTGCAAGGCCTGCTCACCGCTGAGGCTGCGGTCGGCGAACACCAGCACATCCGGGTCAAGGGCTGCCAAGGCCTCGACAGAGAAGTTCTTGTAGCCTTCGTTATCCGCCAGGTTGCGCGCACCGGCCTGTTTGAGCAACCAGTCGCCAGCGGTGCCTTTGCCGGCGATCATCGGTTTGGAGCCGGCATGACCGACCAGCAGAATCACTCCGGGAGCGGCCTGGGTGGTTTGCAGTTGCTTGATCTTGCCCTGCAGCTCATCGAGTTGCCGGCGGTAGTCGGCGAACAGTTGCCGGGCTTGTTGCTCATTGCCGAGCAAGCGCCCCAGTTGCTGCAAGTTGCTTTCCACCGCACCCAGGTCGGCCTTGCTCGACAGCAGTTCGACCTTGACCCCGGCGCCGCGGATTTGCGCGAGCACCGGCGGCGGGCCCATTTCTTCGGTGCCCACCAGCACATCCGGACGCAGGCTCAGCACCCCTTCGGCGGACAGCTGGCGCTGATAACCGATACTCGGCAAGGCCTTGAGCGATTGCGGATGCTGACTGGTGGTATCGACCCCGACCAGCTTCTGCTCGCCGCCCAGCGCCGCCACCCACTCGCTCAGTGCCCCACCGGCGCTGACCCAGCGCTGCGGCAAGGTGTCGGCCTGGGCCAGGGTGTTGAACACAAGACCGGCACACAGGGCGATCAGGCGGGCACGTGGGCGCATAACAGGCTTCCTTGAATGAGGAGGAGCGGCAATCCGGGTGGATAATGCCGGGGACGCACGGTATAAAGCGTCCGATACGGCTGATGCAGGCAATTTGATAATTATTTGCATTTGCACGTCAAGCCGTCACTGTGACTTCGAGTAACCCTCACCATGCATTTTCTTTGTCATTCCGAGCACCTGGGCGAAGGCCAGAGCCGAGGCTTCAGTGTCAATGACCTGGGGATTTTCGCGGTCCGGCGTGCGGGCACAGTCTACCTGTACCGCAATCACTGCCCTCATCGTGGCATCCCCCTGAATTGGGAACCTGACGCCTTTCTCGACAGCAGCGCCAGCCTGATTGCCTGCGGGCGCCACGGCGCGCTGTTTCTGATCGAGTCCGGCGAATGCGTGGCCGGCCCTTGCGAGGGCGAGCAATTGACGGCCCTGAACTGTCGCGAAGACAGCCAGGGCATCTGGCTTATCGACTGAGCAACACCGGCAAAGGCCGATCGATATAAACCTGTTCGCCATCGATCCGCGTGCCGTAGGCAAGCACTTCGACGCCATCGGCCACCGCTGCGCGCAGGGCATCGGCATAGGCGCTGTCGATCTCGTCGGCAGGGCGTACGGCTTCGACCCCGCTGAGGTTCACACAATATAGCTGCACCGCGCGCACACCCTGGCGGGCCAGGGTCGCCAGCTCGCGCAGGTGCTTGGCACCGCGCTGGGTGACGGCGTCAGGGAAGGCGGCGACTGCCGAGTCGTCAAAGCCCAGGGTGACGCTCTTGACCTCGACATAGGCCGGCCCTTCGGCAAACTCCAGGCGAAAATCCACCCGGCTGCTCTCCTCGCCGTAAGCCACTTCGCGCTTGAGCCCGGTAAACCCGGCCAGTTCGCTGATGACGCCAGCACGCAAGGCTTCTTCCACCAGCGCGTTGGCGCGCCCGGTGTTGACACAGGCCAGGCGCCCCTGCGGGGTTTCACTGATTTCCCAGGTGCCGGGCAGCTTGCGCTTAGGGTCGTTGGAGCGGCTGAACCAGACCTGGCCGCCCTCGACCATGCAATTGAACATCGAGCCGGTATTGGGGCAATGGATGGTCATTTGCTCGCCGCTGGCCAGCTCGATGTCAGCCAGGAAGCGCTTGTAGCGGCGCAGCAAACGTGCGGTTTCAAGGGGGGGAGAAAAGCGCATCAGCCTTGCCAGCTCCGTAGTCCGCGGGCAATCCGCTCGACCGCCTCCTGCAGGCGCGGCAAGCTCTGGGTGTAGGCAAAGCGCACATGGTGCCCGGCCTGGTGGCGACCGAAGTCCAGGCCCGGGGTGAAGGCCACGTGCTCGGTTTCGAGGAAGTGCCGGCAGAAGGCAAAGGCATCGCCGCCAAAGGCGCTGATGTCGGCGTACAGATAAAAGGCACCCTGTGGCTCTACGGCTATCTTGAAGCCCAGCTCACGCAAGGCCGGCAAGAGGAAATCGCGGCGGCGGGCGAACTCGGCCCGACGTTCTTCGAGAATCGCCAGGGTGCCAGGCTGGAAACACGCCAGGGCGGCATGCTGGGCCATGCTCGGGGCACTGATGTAGAGGTTCTGCGCCAGCTTTTCGAGGTCAGCCACCGCAGCCGGTGGCGCCACCAGCCAGCCCAGGCGCCAGCCGGTCATGCCGAAATACTTGGAAAAACTATTCAGGACGAAGGCTTCGTCGTCGACTTCCAGCACGCTCGGTGCATCCATGCCGTAGGTCAGGCCGTGGTAGATCTCGTCCACCACCAAATGGCCGTTACGCGCGCGGGTGGCAGCCGAGAGGCTTGCCAGCTCGTTGCGATCGAGCACCGTGCCGGTGGGGTTGGCAGGTGACGCCACCAGGGCGCCGACGGTGTCCTGGTCCCAGTAGCGCTCGACCAGATCGGCGGTCAATTGATAATTCACCTCTGGCCCCACCGGCACCAGTTGCGCGGCGCCTTCGACCAGGCGCAAAAAATGCCGGTTGCACGGGTAGCCGGGGTCGGCCAGCAGCCAGTGCTTGCCCGGGTCGACCAACAGGCTGGCGGCCAGCAGCAAGGCGCCGGAACCGCCCGGGGTGATGAGGATGCGCTGCGGGTCGATGCTCAGCCCGTAGCGCTGCTGGTAGAACCCGGCAATCGCTTCGCGCAGCGCCGGCAGCCCGCGGGCAGCGGTATAACGGGTATGCCCCTGGGCCAGTGCGGCCTGGCCGGCCTCGATGATCGGCGCGGCGGTGGTGAAATCCGGTTCGCCGATTTCCAGGTGGATCACGTCGCAGCCGCTCGCTTGCAGCTCGTTGGCGCGGGCCAGCAGGGCCATCACGTGGAAAGGTTCGATGGCGCGGCTGCGCGCACTGTAGGGCTGGGCCATTAGCCTTCTCTCAAAAGGGTCTAGAATAATGATTCTACCCACGCGCGGGGTCGAACGTGTGGCAAAAGCTGCGGTCCACTGCAAAGATCATCAAGGCCAGGTAGCGTTGCCCTGGCCTTGACAACCGGGAGTAGCGCACCCCGATTCGATCTGGTAAGTTCGGCGGCTCGCAGTCGCAGGGCCGGCGGGCGCCGGAGATGGAGCAGCCTGCGCAATGGATTAGAAAAGTGAGAGGCGGTCTATTCATGTCCACCCTAGAAAAGCAAAAAACTCAGACCATGTACGGTGTCGAGCCCTATCAGGTAACCAAGGGTGAAGAGTACATGGGCGATCCCATGCGCAAGCACTTCGTCAAACTCCTGGGTGCCTGGAAGCAGGAGCTGATGACCAGTGTGGACCGGACTGTGGACCACATGAAGGACGAGGCGGCCAATTTCCCGGACCCCGCCGACCGCGCCAGCCAGGAAGAAGAATTTGCCCTTGAACTGCGCAACCGCGATCGCGAGCGCAAGCTGATCAAGAAAATCGACAAGACCCTGCAGAAGATCCAGGACGAAGAATACGGCTGGTGCGACGCCTGCGGCGTTGAAATCGGTCTTCGCCGACTGGAAGCCCGCCCTACCGCGGACCTGTGCTTTGACTGCAAGGAAATCGCGGAGAAGAAAGAAAAAACGGTCGGCAAAGGCTGATCCTTCTCCCATCCGAACGGGGCGCATCAGGCGCCCCGTTTCATTTTCATACCTGCTCGCCATGAACGACTCCCGCTACATCGGACGCTTCGCCCCCACGCCCAGTGGATTTCTGCACTTTGGTTCGCTGGTCGCGGCCCTGGCCTCGTGGCTGGATGCCCGGGCAGTCGGCGGCACCTGGCTGGTGCGCATGGAAGACATCGACCCGCCCCGCGAAGCTCCCGGCGCCCAGGCCGCCATTCTGCAAACCCTGGAAAGCTACGGCCTGGAATGGGA
Source organism: Pseudomonas sp. SORT22 (assembly GCF_018417635.1). Taxonomy (NCBI): domain Bacteria; kingdom Pseudomonadati; phylum Pseudomonadota; class Gammaproteobacteria; order Pseudomonadales; family Pseudomonadaceae; genus Pseudomonas; species Pseudomonas sp. SORT22. Next base: position 971,302 of record NZ_CP071007.1, on the reverse strand, counting down.
CGGCGAGGTGGTCTACCAAAGCCAGCGCCACGCGGCCTATGCCGAAGTGCTCGAACGCCTGTTCCGCCAGGGCCTGGCCTACGCCTGCACCTGCTCGCGCAAGCAACTCGAAGGCTACAACGGCGTTTACCCGGGCCTGTGCCGCAATGCCGGGCATGCCTGCGAAGGCGCCGCCATCCGCGTGCGGGTGCCGGAGCTGGCCTACCATTTCGATGACCGCGTGCAGGGCCGTTTCGAACAGCACCTGGGCCGTGAGGTGGGTGACTTTGTCATTCGCCGTCGCGATGGCCTGTACGCTTATCAACTGGCGGTGGTGCTTGATGATGCCTGGCAGGGTGTGACCGATATCGTGCGCGGCGCCGACCTGCTGGATAACACCCCGCGCCAGCTGTACCTGCAGGAACTGCTGGGCCTGTCGCAGCCGCGTTACCTGCACGTGCCGCTGATCGTGCAGCCTGACGGGCACAAGCTGGGCAAGTCCTACCGCTCGCCACCACTGGCCGCCGACCAGGCCACGCCCCTGCTGCTGCGCGCACTGCGCGCACTGGGGCAAAAGACCGAAGCAGGCATGGAGTACGGTACCCCGGGCGAAGTGCTGGCGCATGCCGCATTGCACTGGAACCCCGACGCCCTGCCCCGGCGCCTGAGCGTGCCCGAGGCCGATCTGCACTGATCCCTGGGGGGCCCGGCCCCACAGAAAGCCCAGTAAATTCAATTCTTTGGCAAAAACCCACAAGCCCGTTACCATCGCCGCAGCCATTTGCGCCAATAATAAGTCCAAGCCGCAGCGCCCTAACCTTTGAGGCCAGCATGTATATCTATCGTTTGGTCCTGCTTCTGGTCGTGGGGATCTACCTGTTCTCCCCGGCCATCATGGACTGGTGGATCGAGCCAACCGGAGCCTGGTATCGCCCTTACCTGCTCTGGCTGATCCTGATTGTCGTGACCTTTATCCTGCAGAGCCAACGTGATGCCGATGAGCTTTAGCCTGACCCAGATGATCCTGATCAGCGCCGCCTACCTGCTGGTGCTGTTCGGCGTGGCCTGGGTCAGCGAACGCGGGATGATCCCGCGCTCGATCATCCGCCACCCGCTGACCTACACCCTGTCGCTGGGCGTCTATGCCAGTGCCTGGGCCTTTTATGGCTCGGTGGGCCTGGCCTACCAATACGGCTACGGCTTTCTCGCCTGTTACCTGGGGGTGTCCGGGGCCTTTCTGCTGGCACCGGTGCTGCTGTACCCGATCCTGAAGATCACCCGCACTTACCAATTGTCGTCGCTGGCCGACCTGATCGCCTTCCGCTTTCGCAGTACCTGGGCCGGGGCGCTGACCACCATCTTCATGTTGATCGGCGTGCTGCCGCTGCTGGCCCTGCAGATCCAGGCGGTGGCCGACTCGATCAGCATTCTGACCGGCGAACCGGTCAAGGCGCGGGTCGCCTTTGCCTTTTGCGCATTGATCACCCTGTTCACCATTTTCTTCGGTTCGCGGCACATCGCTACCCGGGAGAAACACGAGGGCCTGGTGTTCGCCATTGCCTTCGAATCGGTGATCAAGCTGCTGGCCCTCGGCGGCATTGGCCTGTATGCGCTGTACGGCGTGTTTGGCGGCCCGCATGAGCTGGAAGTCTGGCTGCTGCAGAACCAGACCGCCCTCGCCGCCCTGCACACCCCCTTGCAGGAAGGCCCATGGCGCACGCTGCTGCTGGTGTTCTTCGCCTCGGCCATCGTCATGCCGCACATGTACCACATGGCCTTTACCGAAAACCTCAACCCGCGCTCGCTGGTCAGCGCCAGTTGGGGCCTGCCGCTGTTCCTGCTGCTGATGAGCCTGGCGGTGCCATTGATTCTCTGGGCCGGCCTGAAAATGGGCGCCAGCACCAGCCCGGAATACTTCACCCTGGGCCTGGGCATCGCCGCCAACAACCAGGCACTGGCGCTATTGGCCTATATCGGTGGGCTCTCGGCCTCCAGCGGGCTGATCATCGTCACCACCCTGGCGCTTTCGGGCATGGCCCTCAACCACCTGGTGCTGCCGCTGTACCAGCCACCGGCCGAGGGCAACATCTACCGCTGGCTGAAATGGACCCGGCGGGCGCTGATCGTCGCCATCATCGCCGCCGGTTTCGGCTTCTACCTGACCCTGGGCAGCCAGCAGGACCTGGCCAACCTCGGCATCGTCGCCTTCGTCGCCACCTTGCAGTTCCTGCCGGGCGTGCTCTCGGTGCTGTACTGGCCGACCGCCAACCGCCGCGGCTTCATTGCCGGCCTGCTGGCGGGGATCCTGGTGTGGATGGTGACCATGCTGTTGCCGCTGGTGGGCAACCTGCAAGGCTTCTACATCCCGCTGCTGAACATGATCTATGTGCTCGACGACACCAGTTGGCACATGGCTGCGATCGCCTCGCTGGCCGCCAACGTGCTGCTGTTTACCCTGATCTCGCTGTTCACCAACGCCAGCAGTGAAGAAGTCAGCGCCGCCGAGGCCTGCGCGGTGGATAACGTGCGCCGCCCGCAGCGCCGTGAGCTGCACGCGGCCTCGCCGCAGGAATTCGCCACGCAACTGGCCAAGCCGCTAGGTGCCAAGGCTGCGCAGAAGGAAGTGGAACAGGCCCTGCGCGACCTCTACCTGCCGTTCGACGAGCGCCGCCCGTATGCCCTGCGCCGCCTGCGCGACCGTATCGAGGCCAACCTGTCGGGGCTGATGGGCCCGAGTGTGGCCCAGGACATGGTCGAGACCTTCCTGCCCTACAAGTCCGGTAACGAAAACTACGTGACCGAAGACATCCACTTCATCGAAAGCCGCCTGGAAGACTACCACTCGCGCCTGACCGGCCTTGCCGCCGAGCTCGATGCCCTGCGCCGTTACCACCGCCAGACCCTGCAGGAGTTGCCGATGGGCGTCTGCTCGCTGGCCAAGGACCAGGAGATCCTGATGTGGAACAAGGCCATGGAAGAGCTCACCGGCATCCCCGCCAAGCGCGTGGTCGGCTCGCGCCTGACCACCATTGCCGACCCCTGGCGCGGCCTGCTTTTGGGCTTCATCAACGTGCCCGACGAACACTTGCACAAACAACGCCTGGGCCTCGATGGCCAGACCCGCTGGCTGAACCTGCACAAGGCGGCCATCGACGAGCCACTGGCACCGGGTAACAGCGGCCTGGTGCTGCTGGTTGAAGACCTCACCGAGACCCAGGCCCTGGAAGACAAGCTGGTGCACTCCGAGCGCCTGGCCAGCATCGGCCGCCTGGCTGCCGGGGTGGCCCACGAGATCGGCAACCCGGTCACCGGTATTGCCTGCCTTGCGCAGAACCTGCGCGAAGAGCGCGAAGAGGACGGCGAGATCACCGAGCTGAGCAGCCAGATCCTGGAGCAGACCAAACGCATCTCGCGCATCGTCCAGTCGCTGATGAGCTTTGCCCATGCCGGCAGCCACCAGCACAGCGACGAGCCGGTGTGCCTGGCCGAAGTGGCCCAGGACGCCATCGGTCTGCTGGCCTTGAACCGGCGCAATTTCGAAGTACAGTTCTTCAACCTGTGCGACCCGGACCACTGGGTCGAGGGCGACCCGCAACGCCTGGCCCAGGTGCTGATCAACCTGCTGTCCAACGCCCGCGACGCCTCCCCGCCCGGCAGTGCCGTGCGGGTCAAGAGCGAAGCCAGCGAGCATACCGTCGACCTGATCGTCGAGGACGAAGGCAGCGGCATCCCGAAAAACATCATGGATCGTCTGTTCGAACCCTTCTTCACCACCAAGGACCCGGGCGAAGGCACCGGACTGGGGCTTGCTCTGGTCTATTCCATCGTGGAAGAGCATTATGGACAAATCACCATCGACAGCCCGGCCGATAGCCAGAGCCAACGCGGCACCCGGATCCGAGTGACCCTGCCGCGCCATGTCGTAGCGACGTCCGCTGTGAACTGAGACCGTCGAGAGAATTGAATCAATGCCGCATATTCTGATCGTCGAAGACGAAACCATCATCCGCTCGGCGTTGCGCCGATTGCTCGAGCGCAACCAGTACCAGGTCAGCGAGGCCGGCTCGGTGCAGGAAGCCCAGGAACGCTTCAGCATTGCGACCTTCGACCTGATTGTCAGCGACCTGCGCCTGCCCGGCGCACCGGGCACCGAACTGATCAAGCTCGGCCAGGGCACGCCGGTGCTGATCATGACCAGCTACGCCAGCCTGCGCTCTGCCGTCGACTCGATGAAAATGGGCGCGGTGGACTACATCGCCAAGCCGTTCGATCACGACGAAATGCTCCAGGCCGTGGCGCGCATCCTGCGTGACCGGCAGAACGCGCCGGCCGCCCCGGCCGAGCGCGGCAACGGCAAGGCGGTGCCCGGCGACAAGGCGGCCAGCACTGCAGCCAACGGCGAGATCGGCATCATCGGTTCCTGCCCGCCGATGCAGGACCTGTACGGCAAGATCCGCAAGGTTGCGCCAACCGATTCCAATGTATTGATCCAGGGCGAGTCGGGTACCGGTAAAGAGCTGGTGGCCCGCGCCCTGCACAACCTCTCGCGGCGCGCCAAGGCGCCGATGATCTCGGTGAACTGCGCGGCGATTCCCGAGACCCTGATCGAATCGGAACTGTTCGGCCACGAGAAAGGCGCCTTTACCGGTGCCAGCGCCGGTCGTGCCGGCCTGGTCGAAGCCGCCGATGGCGGTACGCTGTTCCTCGACGAAATCGGCGAACTACCGCTCGAAGCCCAGGCCCGCCTGTTGCGCGTGCTGCAGGAAGGCGAGATTCGCCGGGTCGGCTCGGTGCAATCGCAAAAGGTCGATGTGCGCCTGATTGCCGCGACCCACCGCGACCTCAAGAACCTGGCCAAGGTCGGCCAGTTCCGCGAAGACCTTTACTACCGCCTGCACGTCATCGCCCTCAAGTTGCCCGCCCTGCGCGAGCGGGGCGCCGACGTCAACGAGATCGCCAATGCCTTCCTCGCTCGCCAGAGTGCGCGCGTGGGGCGTAACGACCTGCGCTTTGGCCACGACGCCGAGCAGGCGATCCGGCATTACTCCTGGCCAGGTAACGTGCGCGAGCTGGAAAACGCCGTGGAGCGTGCGGTAATCCTCTGCGAGAGCCCGGAAATTTCCGCCGACCTGCTGGGCATCGACATCGAACTGAGCGATCTGGAAGACGACGATCCGTTTGCCAGCCTGCCGGGTACCGGCAGCAATGCCAGCAACACCAGCCACGAGCCGACTGAAGACCTGTCGCTGGAGGACTACTTCCAGCATTTCGTCCTCGAGCACCAGGACCACATGACCGAGACCGAGCTTGCACGCAAACTCGGAGTCAGTCGCAAGTGCCTGTGGGAACGTCGTCAGCGCCTGGGTATCCCGCGGCGCAAGAGCGGGGCCACCAGCGAAGGCTGAGGCGTTTCAGCAGTTTTCGACGGTGGGCGGCGGTAACACTGTCACCTTGCGACAAACTGTTACCGCAGCACGAAGTCGTAACAAAAACCGGGGCTTACGGTAACGAAGCCCCGGTTTTTTTTCGCCCCGCGAACCACGCAAAACCGCTCCAAGCCCTTGTTTTACTAGGCTTTGCAAAAGTTGGCACGGCACCTGCTATATGTTTGGTACAAGAACAATAACAAGCACTGCAAAAGACAATAAAAATAAGACGAATCGGCTCACGCACAATAAGAACAAGACGGCGGAGGCGCAGCTAACTGATTCTTTTGGAGAGGAGTTGTACTTGGGGCTTGCCCCACAACCAGGCAGAGAACAATAAAAACTGCACTCAAGCAGGGCCTGAACTGGTTGGATCGCATGATCATTGCAACCTCAGCGACCAAAGCAATCCGTTTGCTCTTGATCCCGGTTAGGGAGACCGCCCACAAGCTTTTTTTGTGGGCAGGGCACTCAACAAAAACAAGAAGCCCGGCAAAAAAACAATAAGAGCACGCAACTACTTCTTGGGGAGCTTCGGCTCCCCTTGTAGTTTCTGCCGCCCCAGCCTGCCCGCGCGTCGTCCGACGCGACCGCCTACACCATCCACCGAGTAAATGCTAGAATCCCCGCCCATCATGCGGCCATTCTTCGTTTTTGGCCGAACATTCCTTCAAACAGTGCATCCCATGCTGAAGAAGCTGTTCCAGTCATTCCGTCCTACCGTGCGTGGCCAGCACCATATCCGCACCACGCCCGAAGTGATCAATAGTGGTCAACATTCGCTGCAACGTGGCCAGTTCAGCCGCCACGCGGTGAACATCGTCGAGCGCCTGCAAAACGCTGGCTACCAGGCCTACCTGGTCGGTGGCTGCGTACGCGACCAGCTCCTGGGCATCACCCCCAAGGACTTCGACGTCGCCACCAGCGCCACCCCTGAACAGGTCCGCGGCGAATTTCGTAACGCCCGTATCATCGGTCGCCGTTTCAAGCTGGTTCACATCCATTTCGGCCGTGAAATCATCGAAGTCGCCACCTTCCGCGCCAACCACCCGGAAAGCGAAGAAGAGAACAGCCACACCTCGTCGCGTAACGAGAGTGGGCGAATTTTGCGCGACAACGTCTACGGCACCCTGGAAGAAGACGCCCAACGCCGCGACTTCACCATCAACGCCCTGTATTACGATCCGGTCAGCGAGCGCATCCTCGACTACGCCAACGGCGTACACGACATCCGCAACCGCCTGATCCGCCTGATCGGCGACCCGACCCAGCGCTACCAGGAAGACCCGGTGCGCATGCTGCGTGCTGTGCGTTTCGCCGCCAAGCTCAACTTCGGTATCGAGAAGCACACCGTGCAGCCGATTCGCCAACTGGCACCGATGCTGCGCGAGATCCCGGCGGCGCGCCTGTTCGAAGAATCGCTCAAGCTGTTCCTCTCCGGGCAGGCTGCCGACACCTTTGAAATGCTCGTCGACCTGGAGTTGTTCAACCCGCTGTTCCCGGCCAGTGCCGAAGCGCTCGAAGAACACCCGACCTACACCCACACCCTGATCAGCCAGGCTTTGATCAACACCGACCTGCGTGTCAAGCAGGGCAAGCCGGTGACTCCGGCCTTCCTGTTCGCCGCGATGCTCTGGCCAGCCCTGCCGGGTCGCGCCCTGCGCCTGCAGAGCCGCGGCATGCCGCCGATCCCGGCGATGAACGAAGCCGCCCACGAGCTGATCGCCGAACAATGCCAGCGCATTGCGATCCCCAAGCGCTTCACCATGCCGATCCGCGAGATCTGGGACATGCAGGAGCGCCTGCCACGGCGCAGCGGCAAGCGTGCCGACCTGTTGCTCGACAACCCGCGTTTCCGCGCCGGTTACGACTTCCTGCTGCTGCGTGAAAGCGCGGGCGAAGAAACCGATGGCCTCGGCCAATGGTGGACTGACTACCAGGACTGCAACGACAGCGAGCGCCGCGACATGATTCGTGAGCTCGGCAGCCGTGACGAAGGCGCCGGTGCCGGCCCGCGCAAACGCAAGCGCAGCCCGAGCAAACGCAAGCGCGCCGACGGCGCTGCAGGCGAGTAACCGATGGTCCGCGCCTTCATTGGCCTGGGCAGCAACCTGGCCGATCCCGAGCAGCAATTGCGCAGCGCCGTCGAGGCGCTGGGGCAGTTGCATGAAAGCGCCCTGGCCGGGGTTTCGGCTTTCTACAGCAGCGAATCGCTATCGCCCGGGCAGCCGCGCTACACCAACGCCGTGGCAGCGCTGGATACCGCCCTCGCGCCGCTTGAGCTGCTCGATGCGCTGCAGGCCATTGAGGCCGATCAGGGCCGCGAGCGCAAAGAGCGCTGGGGCCCGCGCACCCTCGACCTGGATATCCTGCTGTACGGCGACCAGGTCATCGATGTGCCACGCCTGAAAGTGCCGCATTACCACATGCAGGCGCGACCGTTCGTCCTCTACCCGCTGGCCGAGCTGGTACCCGAAGACTTCTGCCTGGCCGATCAAAGGCCCCTGTCCCAATTACTGGCAGATTGCCCGTTCGTCGGCCTCGAGCGCCTGTAGCCGGGCGCTCCCCCAGCCGGTAACGCCCGTAACAGCGCATTAGTAACAATGCGGTAACAGGGTAATTGACTTCAGCCCCCTCGCTCACGACTATAGGCGTCCCGTGGCGCCCCGAGCGTCGCAAAAAGGCGTATATAGGCCTGGAACAGGTCGTAATTCAAACACCACGATCGATGATGTGCTGTTCCAGAAGATGAATACACGCGTTGTACGCAGTCGTTTTTCACAGCGCCTGAACGAGGATTCCTTTTCATGCCAGAAGTAACCCTGACCACCCTGCAGAGCCTCAAGGCCAAGGGTGAGAAAATAACCATGCTGACCTGCTACGACGCGACCTTTGCCCAGGCCGCCAGCCGTGCCGGCGTGGAAGTATTGCTGGTGGGTGACTCCCTGGGCATGGTCCTCCAGGGCCATGACAGCACCTTGCCAGTAACCAATGCCGAGATGGCCTATCACACTGCCTGCGTCAAACGCGGCAACGAAGGTGCGCTGATTCTTGCCGACCTGCCGTTCATGGCCTGCGCCACCACCGAGCAGGCGTTCGCCAACAGCGGCGCGCTGATGCAAGCCGGCGCGCACATGGTCAAGGTCGAAGGCGCCGCCTGGCTGGCGGAGACCATCCGCCTGCTGGCCGAACGTGGCGTGCCGGTGTGCGCGCACATGGGCCTGACCCCGCAAACCGTGAACATCCTCGGTGGCTACAAGGTCCAGGGCCGCCAGGAAAACCAGGCCCGGCAGATGCGTGCCGACGCCATCGCCCTGGAGCAAGCCGGCGCGGCCATGTTGCTGCTCGAGTGCGTGCCGACCGAACTTGCCGCCGAAATCACCCAGGCGGTGAGCATTCCGGTCATCGGTATTGGTGCCGGTAGCGCCACCGACGGCCAGGTCCTGGTGCTGCACGACATGCTCGGCCTGTCGCTGACCGGCCGGGTACCGAAGTTCGTGAAGAACTTCATGGCCGGCCAGAGCGACATTCAAGGTGCGCTCAAGGCTTATGTAACCGCCGTCAAGGAAGTCAGCTTCCCCGCCAGCGAACACGGGTTCAGTGCATGAATACAGTCAAGACCGTCCTCGAACTGCGCGCCGCCGTGGCGCGGGCGCGCAGTGAGGGCAAACGCATCGGCTTCGTGCCGACCATGGGCAACCTGCACAGCGGCCATGCCGCGCTGGTGACCAAGGCCGCGCAACGGGTCGACTTCGTCGTCGCCAGCATCTTCGTCAACCCGCTGCAGTTCGGCCCCAGCGAAGACCTCGACAAGTACCCGCGGACCCTCGCCGCCGACCAGGAGAAACTGCTCCAGGCCGGCTGCCACCTGCTGTTCGCCCCCACTGTCGAAGAAATATACCCCGACGGCATGGCCGGGCAGACCCGGGTCAGCGTCCCGCAGCTGTCCGACGGGCTCTGTGGTGCCAGCCGTCCGGGCCATTTCGAAGGCGTGGCGACGGTGGTCAGCAAGCTGTTCAACATGGTCCAGCCGGACCTGGCGGTATTTGGCCAGAAAGACTTCCAGCAACTGGCGGTAATCCGCGCGCTGGTGCGCGACCTGAACATGCCGATCCAGATCATCGGCGAGCCGACCGTGCGCGCCGAAGACGGCCTGGCGCTGTCGTCGCGCAACGGCTACCTGAGCGACGAGCAGCGCGCCACGGCGCCAGCGCTGTATCGCCTGCTGAGCCAGATGGCCGCCGCCATCGAGCAAGGCGAACGCGACTACCCGGCGCTTATCGCCAACGGCCAGCAGCAACTGGCTGCAGCAGGCTTTCGCCCGGACTACCTGGAAGTCCGCCAGGCCCTGAGCCTGCGCCCGGCGACGCCTGAAGACCGCGATCTGGTGATCCTGGTAGCCGCCTTCCTCGGAGCTACCCGCCTGATCGACAACCTGCACCTGAACCTTGACGACAAGTAACCCGGTCGCCCGCTGAGCTGCCTCTCCCTGTAACGCAGGCTGCATGCCTATAATTGGCATCAGCCTGCAAACGGGGCGCTGTTTTCAGTGTCCAAGGCAGTTCACGCAATAAGGAAACCTGCAGCGATGGCGTATTACCGCACCCCTCATGATGTTACCGCCCTGCCCGCCTGGCAGGCGCTCCAGCAACACCGCGAAGCCATGCAGGACTTCAGCATGCGCGACGCATTCACTGCCGAGCCAAAGCGCTTCGAAGAATTCTCCCTGAGCACCTGCGGGCTGTTCCTCGACTACTCGAAAAACCTGATCAACGCCCAGACCCGCGAGCTGCTGGTGGGCCTGGCCAACGAGGTCGGTCTGCAAGAGGCCATCAAGGGCCTGTTCGCCGGCGAGATCCTTAACGCCTCCGAAGGCCGCCCGGCGCTACATACCGCCCTGCGCCGCCCGGTGGGCGACAAGCTGAGCGTCAACGGCGTCAACGTGATGCCCGAGGTGCACAAGGTCCTCAACCAGGTGACCGAGCTGGTTGGCCGCATCCATGATGGCCTGTGGCGCGGCTACAGCGAGAAGCCGATCACCGACGTGGTCAACATCGGCATCGGTGGCTCGTTCCTCGGCCCCGAGCTGGTCTCCGAAGCCCTGCTGCCTTACGCCCAGCGCGGCGTGCGCTGCCATTACCTGGCAAACATCGACGGCAGCGAGTTCCACGAGCTGTCGGCCAAGCTGCGCGCCGAAACCACGCTGTTCATCGTTTCGTCCAAGTCGTTCAACACCCTCGAAACACTGAAGAACGCCCAGGCCGCCCGCGCCTGGTACCTGGCCCAGGGTGGCTCGGAAGCCGAGCTGTACAAGCACTTCATCGCTGTTTCCAGCAACAAGGCCGCCGCCGTGGCCTTCGGCATCCGTGAAGAAAACATTTTCCCGATGTGGGACTGGGTCGGCGGGCGTTACTCGCTGTGGTCAGCCATCGGCTTGCCGATTGCGCTGGCCATCGGTACCGCCAACTTCAAGGAACTGCTGTCCGGTGCCTACACCATGGACCAGCACTTCCAGAACGCGCCGTTCGAACAGAACATGCCGGTGCTGCTGGCCTTGCTCGGCGTGTGGTACGGCAACTTCTGGGGCGCGCAAAGCCACGCGATCCTGCCGTACGACCACTACCTGCGTAACATCACCAAGCACCTGCAGCAGCTGGACATGGAATCCAACGGCAAGAGCGTCCGCCAGGACGGCACGCCGGTCAACCACGACACCGGCCCGGTCATCTGGGGCGGCGTGGGTTGCAACGGCCAGCATGCCTACCACCAGTTGCTGCACCAGGGCACCCAGCTGATTCCGGCCGACTTCATCGTCCCGGTGGTCAGCTTCAACCCGGTCGCCGACCATCACCAGTGGCTGTACGCCAACTGCCTGTCGCAGAGCCAGGCACTGATGCTGGGCAAGACCCGCAGCGAAGCCGAAGCCGAGCTGCGTGACAAAGGCATGGCCGAAGCCGAGATCCAGAAGCTGGCACCGCACAAGGTGATTCCGGGCAACCGCCCGAGCAATACCCTGGTGGTCGAGCGCATCAGCCCACGGCGTCTTGGCGCACTGGTGGCGATGTACGAGCACAAGGTATTCGTGCAAAGCGTCATCTGGGGTATCAACGCCTTCGACCAGTGGGGCGTGGAGCTGGGCAAGGAGCTCGGCAAGGGCGTCTACCAGCGCCTGACCGGCGGCATTGAAGAGCCTGCCGAAGACGCCTCGACCCAGGGCCTGATCAACTTCTTCCGCAGCCGTCACCGCGGTTGACCGCCCGCGCTGCCCCTGGCCGAACGAACACGGCCGGGGGCAGCGGCTACACTGTCCTGACAAAAACAATCCGTCAGAACAGGACCCCGCCATGTTCGATATCAGCGACTTTCCCCAAGCCGATGCCGTCAGCAAAGCGGCGCAACTGAGCCAGGCCGACTACCAGCGCCTGTACCGCCAGTCCATCGACGACCCGGATACCTTCTGGTGCGAACAGGCCAAGGCCCTGGACTGGATCAAGCCCTGGAGCCAGGTCCAGCAGAGCGACATGAAGACCGGCCAGGCCGCCTGGTTCAAGGGCGCGCAACTCAATGTCAGCTACAACTGCATCGATCGTCACCTGGCCACCCGGGGCGATCGACCGGCGATCATTCGCGAAGGCGACAACCCTGCCGACTCCAGCGTCATCACCTACCGCGAACTGCACCAGCAGGTCTGCCGCCTGGCCAACGTACTCAAGCAGCGCGGGGTGAGAAAAGGCGACCGGGTGTGCATCTACATGCCCATGGTCCCGGAGGCGGCCTACGCCATGCTCGCCTGCAGCCGTATTGGCGCCATTCACTCGGTGGTGTTCGGTGGCTTTTCGCCGGATGCCCTGCGTGACCGGATTCTCGACGCCGACTGTCGCACGCTGATCACCGCCGATGAAGGCGTGCGCGGCGGCAAGAGCGTGGCGCTGAAGCACAACGTCGACAAGGCCCTGCTCAGTTGCCCGGATGTCAGTACGGTGGTGGTGATCAAGCGTACTGGCGGCAAGATCGACTGTAGCGAAGGCCGCGATCTCTGGTACCACGAAGCGATCAAGCAGGTCAGCGATAACTGCCCACCCGAGCCGATGGACGCCGAAGACCCGCTGTTCATCCTCTATACCTCCGGCAGCACCGGCAAACCCAAGGGCGTACTGCACACCACCGCCGGCTACCTGCTGCAGGCAGCGCTGACCTTCAAGACCGTGTTCGATTACCGCGAGGGCGAGGTGTTCTGGTGCACCGCCGATGTCGGCTGGGTGACCGGCCACAGCTATATCGTCTACGGGCCGCTGGCCAACGGTGCAATTACCCTGATGTTCGAAGGCGTGCCCAACTACCCCGATGCCTCGCGCTTCTGGCAGGTGGTCGACAAGCACCAGGTCAATATCTTCTACACCGCGCCCACCGCCCTGCGCGCGCTGATGCGCGAAGGCCAGGGCCCGTTGGCGGGCACCTCGCGCAAGAGCCTGCGCCTGCTCGGCAGCGTCGGAGAGCCAATCAACCCGGAAGCCTGGGAATGGTACTTCGAGGCCGTAGGCGAAAAGCGCTGCCCGATCGTCGACACCTGGTGGCAGACCGAAACCGGCGGCATCATGATCAGCCCGCTGGTGGGCACCCGGCGAATCAAGCCCGGGTGCGCCACCCAGCCGCTGTTCGGCGTGCAACCGGTGTTGCTGGACGAAAAAGGCAAGCTGATCGAAGGCCCCGGCAGCGGCATGCTGGCGATCAAGGCCAGCTGGCCTGGGCAGATCCGCGGCGTGTACGGCGATCCGCAGCGGATGATCGATACCTACTTCAAGCCGCTGCCGGGCTATTACTTCACCGGCGATGGTGCGCGCCGCGACGCAGACGGCGACCTGTGGATAACCGGGCGCATCGATGACGTGATCAACGTCTCCGGGCACCGGATCGGCACCGCCGAGGTGGAAAGCGCTCTGGTACTGCACGACAGCATCGCCGAAGCGGCCGTTGTCGGGTACCCTCACGATCTCAAGGGCCAAGGCATCTATGCCTTTGTCACGCCCATGAACGGTGTGACCCCGGACGACAGTCTCAAGCAGCAGCTGCTGGCCCTGGTCAGCAAAGAGATTGGCAGCTTCGCCAAACCCGAGCTGATCCAGTGGGCGTCGGCACTGCCCAAGACCCGTTCGGGCAAGATCATGCGGCGCATCCTGCGCAAGATCGCCTGCAACGAGCTCGACAGCCTCGGCGATACCTCGACCCTGGCCGACCCGAGCGTGGTCCAGGGCCTGATCGACAAACGCCTGAACACTTAAGCGGCAGCGCTGATCGGCTGCCTTGAACACAAGGTAACCATGGAAGCGATTCGCCGCCGTATCGAAACCCAGGTGATGAGCCTGACCGGCTTGTCCCTGGGTCAGCTCGACCTGGAAAACCCCAAGGGCGACCCCGGTCTGTTCGGCCCGGACAGCCTCAGCTGGCGTGTGCACGGCGACTTCCCGAGCATGCTGATCGGCGGCATCAGTGCCCTGCTCCTGCAGTTGCTGCACCCGCTGGCGCTGGCTGGCGTATGGGATCATTCCAACTTTCGCCAGGACCTGCTCGGCCGCTTGCGCCGCACCAGCCAGTTCATCTCCGGCACCACCTTTGGTTCGAGCCGGGATGCCAACTGGCTGATCGAAAAAGTGCGCACCATTCACCTGCAGGTGGTCGGCAGCGCTGCCGATGGCCGGCCCTATGCCGCCAGCGACCCGGACCTGCTGACCTGGGTGCATGTGGCCGAGGTCAGCAGCTTTCTTGCCGCCCACATGCGCTACCGCAACCCGCAGATGCCGGTCACCGAACAGGACGCCTACTACGCCGAGATCGCCCTGATCGCCGAGCGCCTGGGCGCGCGCAACGTGCCGCGCTCACGCCAGCAAATTGCCGACTACCTGCAGGCCATGCGCCCGCAACTGCTGTGCGACGCGCGCAGCCATGAAGTGGTGCAGGTGCTGCTCGACGCGCCGGCGCCCAGCCGCCTGGCGCAACCGGTCGGCGCCTTGATGCTGCGCGCCGGTATCGACCTGCTGCCGGAATGGGCCAGCGCGATGCTCGAGCTGGGCCAGAACCCGCTGCAACGCCGATTGATTCGCCTGGGCATCCACAGCACTGCTCCGGTGCTGCGCTGGGCCATGCGCGACGGCTCGGCCCATCGCGCCCGGCGACGTATGGGAATCGCCTGAGCGGTACGCCAATAGCCCTCGCCCGCTCATCTATGCCACCATGCCGGTCTATCCAGGCCCTGGGGCCTGAACCGTTCTGACGCCAAATCCAATAAGAGTGAGGACCCGCGCCATGCAAGATGTCGTAATCGTTGCCGCCACCCGTACTGCTGTCGGGAGCTACCAGGGGGCGCTGGCCAACATTCCTGCCGTCGACCTCGGCGCTGCGGTGATCCGCCAGTTGCTGACCCAGACCGGCATCGATGCCGAACTGGTCGATGAAGTCATCCTCGGCCAGGTACTGACCGCCGGTGCCGGGCAGAACCCGGCGCGTCAGGCCGCGATCAAGGCCGGCCTGCCCCACGCGGTACCGGCCATGACCCTGAACAAGGTCTGCGGCTCGGGCCTCAAGGCCCTGCACCTGGCGACCCAGGCAATTCGCTGCGGCGATGCCGAGGTGATCATCGCCGGCGGCCAGGAGAACATGAGCCTGGCCAACTACGTCATGCCGGGTGCCCGTACCGGCCTGCGCATGGGCCACAGCACACTGATCGACAGCATGATCAGCGACGGCCTGTGGGATGCGTTCAACGACTACCACATGGGCATCACCGCCGAGAACCTGGTGGAAAAATACGGCATCAGCCGGGAAGAACAGGACGCCTTCGCCGCCACCTCGCAGCAGAAAGCCGCCGCCGCCATCGAAGCCCGGCGCTTCGTCGACGAAATCACCCCGATCCTGATTCCGCAGCGCAAGGGCGAGCCGGTGGCCTTCGCCACCGACGAGCAACCCCGCGCCGGCACTACCGCCGAGTCGCTGGGCAAGCTCAAGCCGGCGTTCAAGAAAGACGGCACGGTAACAGCCGGTAACGCCTCTTCGCTCAACGACGGTGCGGCAGCGGTACTGCTGATGAGTGCGGCCAAGGCGCAACAGCTGGGCCTGCCGATCCTGGCGCGGATCAAGGCCTATGCCAACGCCGGGGTTGATCCGGCGATCATGGGCATCGGCCCGGTCAGCGCCACCCGCCGCTGCCTGGACAAGGCCGGCTGGCAGTTGAGCGACCTCGATCTGATCGAGGCCAACGAAGCCTTTGCCGCCCAGGCCCTGTCGGTGGGCAAGGAGCTGGGCTGGGACGCCAGCAAGGTCAACGTCAATGGCGGCGCGATTGCCCTGGGGCACCCGATTGGCGCCTCGGGTTGTCGGGTGCTGGTAACTTTGCTGCATGAAATGATCAAGCGTGACGTCAGCAAAGGCCTGGCGACCCTGTGCATCGGCGGTGGTCAGGGCGTGGCCCTGGCGATCGAGCGCTGATCACTGCGGGAGGGGCTGCAACGGCCCCTCCCCTGGCCTGAACTGATAAACTGCACGTCCGCAAACCAAGGCCACGTGCATGTCCCTCTTGAATCAGGCGCTGCGCGCCGCCCTCGACGCCCGCCAGGGCCTTCTCGCCGAACTGCATGCCCAGGGCACCGACTGCTATCGCCTGTTCCATGGCAGCCAGGAAGGCGCCAGCGGCCTGACCATCGACCGCTACGGCCCGCAGTTGCTGGTGCAAAGCTTCCACCAAAGCCTTGAGACCGGCGCCTTGCTGGAGCTGCACGCGGCGGTGCAAGCGCACCTGGGCCTGGAACTGCTGTTGGTCTACAACGACCGCTCCCAGGGCAACAGCCGCATCGATCGTCGCGACCCGGTGTATCAGGCGAGCGAGGCCGCGCTGGCCGATCATGTCGGTCACGAATGGGGCCTGAACTACCGGGTACGTGGCCGCCATGCCGGGCAGGATCCGCTACTGTTCCTCGACCTGCGCAATGCCCGTGGCTGGGTCAAGCAGCACAGTGCCGGCAAAAGCGTGCTCAACCTCTTTGCCTATACCTGCGGCGTCGGCCTCAGCGCCGCAGCGGGCGGCGCGCGCGAGGTGTGCAACCTGGACTTCGCCGAAGGCAACCTGGCGGTCGGCAAGGAGAACGGCGCACTCAACCCGCAACTGTTGCCGATGAGCTTTATCCAGTCCGATTACTTTCCGGCGATCCGCCAGTTCGCCGGCTTGCCGGTCAGCCAGCGTCGCGGCCACAAGCTGCCGCCGTATCCGCGCCTGGAGCAGCGCCAGTTCGACCTGGTGTTCCTCGACCCGCCGGCCTGGGCCAAGAGCGCCTTCGGCACCGTCGACCTGCTGCGCGACTACCAGAGCCTGCTCAAGCCGGCCCTGTTGAGCACCGCCGACGACGGCGTACTGATTTGCTGTAACAACCTGGCCAAGGTCAGTCTCGACGACTGGCGCGAGCAAGTGCTGCGCTGCGCCGAGAAAGCCGGGCGCCCGGTACGCGACTGGCAAGTGCTCAAACCTGCCGGCGACTTTCCGTCGCAGGATGGCCAGCCGCCACTGAAGACCTTGATTCTTCAGCTCTGAAACAAAATTTCGTTAATTTTCGGAGTAGCTTCGGAACCGTTTTTACGTGCCATACTCCAAGCACTCCCGTTCGAGACAGACGACGCCACACATGCCCAAAGGATTGAAACGCGCCCTCGGCGCCATGCTGGCCGCAGTGGCCTTGTACAGCCTGCTAGGCTTTCTGATTCTCCCAGGGGTTGCCCTGCGTATCGCCAACCAGCAACTGGCCAGTTACGCCACGGTGCCGGCGCACCTGCAGCGGATCGAGCTCAACCCGTTCAGCCTCGAACTGACCCTCTGGGGCCTGCAGATCGGCGAGCCGGGCAAAGAGCAGGTCGGCTTCGAACGCCTGTACGCCAACCTGCAAGTCAACAGCCTGTGGAGCGGTGCCCTGCACCTGGACAGTGTCGAGCTGGACAAGGCGCGTACCGAGCTGCTGTTCGCCAAGGACGGCAGCCTCAACCTGACGCAACTGTTCAAGCTGCCGCCGAGCGAGCCCAAGCCTGAGGAACCTGCCAGCGACCCTTTCCCGTTGCGCATCGGCAGTATCAAGCTCAGCGAAGGCTACCTGCATTTCCAGGACCTGCGCCCGAGCGAGCCGATCGAGTTTCTCTACGACTCGATGAACCTGGAACTGAAGAACCTCAGCACCCTGCCCGAAGACAGTACCGAAATGACCCTGGTGGCCAATGGTCCGGCGGGCGGGCGCATCGACTGGGCCGGCAACTTCAGCCTGGTACCGATCGCCTCCGAAGGCACCCTGAAGGTCACCGACGGCAAGATGAAAGCCTTCTGGCCTTATGTGCGCGATGCCGTGCCGCTGGTGCTGGAAGAAGGTGTGGTCAGCCTCGATACCCACTACAAGCTGAACCTGTCCAAGGAAACCGAGCTGCTGCTGGACAACACCTCGGTGAGCATCGCACCCTTTGCCATCAAGGCACCGGATGGCCGCCCGCTGGCACGCCTGGCGCGCCTGGATGTCAGCGAAACCTCGATTGACCTGGCCAAGCAGCGGGTCACCGTTGGCAAGATCCGCAGCGAAAAGCTCGAAACCTGGGCGGCAGTAGAGTCCGATGGCCAGCTCGACTGGCAGAAGCTGTTCGCCAGCCAGCCGGCCAAAGCCACGGCCAAAGAGAAAGCCGAACCTGCCGCCGCCGAGCCGGATGCCAAGGAAAAGGCCGCCGCCGAGGCACCGAGCAAGCCATGGCAAGTGCTGCTCAAAGACGTGCAACTGCGCAATTACCAGGTACACCTGGCCGACCGCTCGCAGAAACAACCGGTCGCCCTCGAGGTTGGCCCGCTGAACCTCGACCTGCAGAATTTCGACAGCCTCAACCAGTCGCCCTTCACCCTCAAGCTCGACACCGGTGTCGGCAAGCAAGGCAAGCTGCAGGCGGCCGGTGAGGTCAACCTGGCGCCGGTGAGCGCCAAGCTCAAGGTCAACACCCAGGACATCGACCTGCGTGTCGCCCAGGCCTACATCAGCCCGTACATCCGCCTGGAACTGCGCAGCGGCATGCTCGGCAGCGACCTCAACGTCGACCTCAAGAGCACCGAGCCGCTGGCCTTCAGCATTGACGGCAAGGCCCAGGTCAACCAGCTGCACACCCTGGACACCATCAAGGATCGCGACTTCGTCAAATGGCAGCAGCTGAACCTCGACGGTCTGTCGTACCGCCACGGTGACGCCCTGAGCATCGGCAAAGTGACCCTCAAGCAGCCCTACGCGCGCTTCATGATCAACGAAGACCGCACCACCAACGTCGATGACCTGCTGATCCCGCAACCGGCTACCGCGCAGTCCAAGGCGCCGGCCAAAGCCAAGGCGCCTGCGGAAAAACCACTGGGCATCCGTATCGGTGAAATCGATATCAATGACGGTTCGGCCAACTTTGCCGACTTCAGCCTGACCCCGAACTTCGCCACCGCCATCCAGCAGCTCAACGGCCAGATCGGCACCATCGACAACCGTCAGCCGAAACCTGCCAAGGTCGATATCAAGGGCAAGGTCGATCGCTATGCACCGGTGACCATCAAAGGCTCGCTGAACCCCTTCGACCCGATGGCCGCCCTGGACATCGCCACCAGCTTCAAACGCGTCGAGCTGACCACCCTGACGCCTTACTCGGGCAAGTTCGCCGGCTTTCGCATTCGTAAGGGCCGGCTGAACATCGACCTGCACTACGTGATCACCCAAGGCAAGCTCAAGGCCGAGAACAAGGTAGTGGTCGAGCAACTGCAGCTGGGTGAGAAGGTCGACAGCCCGGATGCGGTGGACCTGCCGATTCGCCTGGCAGTGGCCTTGCTCAAGGACACCGACGGCAAGATCTCCATCGAGCTACCGGTGACTGGCGACCTCAATGACCCGCAGTTCAGCGTAATGCCGATTGTCTGGCAGACCCTGCGCAACCTGGTGCTGCGCGCGGCCCAGGCGCCCTTCAAGTTCATCGGCGGGCTGGTCAGCGGCGGCGATTCCCAGGACCTGGGCAACGTCGCCTTTGCCGCTGGCTCCAGCGACCTGGGCGCGGATGCGCAAAGCGCCCTGGACAAGCTGGCGACGGCGCTCAAAGAGCGCCCTGCCTTGCGCCTGGAGATCGAAGGCACCAGCGCCCAGAGCAGCGAC
Source organism: Pseudomonas sp. SORT22 (assembly GCF_018417635.1). Classification (NCBI taxonomy): domain Bacteria; kingdom Pseudomonadati; phylum Pseudomonadota; class Gammaproteobacteria; order Pseudomonadales; family Pseudomonadaceae; genus Pseudomonas; species Pseudomonas sp. SORT22. The sequence continues at coordinate 951,717 of NZ_CP071007.1, read as the reverse complement.
GGACCGTTGATTGCCCAGCAGCGCCTGGAGCGTGAGTACCAGAGTACCTACTACAAGATCCTCCAGCGCCGCGGCGACAAGGTGCCAGCCCAGGCCTCCGAGCTGAAGGTGCCGGATGGCGACAAGCCGGCGATGCTTGAAGGCATCTACCGTACCCGCATGAAGAAACAGCCTCCAGCGGAGTGGGAACAACTCGATCGCGAACAGCGCACCACCCAGTTGCGCGATGCCGTGCTCAAGTCCTGGGGCGAAAGCGCCCTGCTGCTGCGTCAGTTGGGTCAGGCCCGGGCCAGCAGTATCAAGGACTACCTGGTAGATAAAGGCCAGCTGGCGGATGACCGGGTGTACTTCGTCGATGCCAGCCTGGGCCAGGCCGAGGCGGATGGCCGAGTGATCTCGCCGCTGCATCTGGACGCGGAATAACCACCTCTTCTTCCCCTCCTTTCCCCCAAAAAAGAAGCCCCGGCAACCAGTGCCGGGGCTTTGAGTGACCAAGTCCTTTTGGTCTTTCGCATGAACCTGTAAGGGTCAGCGAGTCGGGACAAACGCCTTAGTTGCTTTTCAGGCCATCAGCCGAGACGGCTTGAACGCCTTTGATTTTTTTGGCGATAGCGACCGCCATGTCTTTCTGCGAATCGGTCACGGCAACCTCGGAAGACAGGGAGACCACGCCTTTGTTGGTTTCGACCTTGATGTCGGTACCCGGAATGCCTTTCTCGGTCATCAGGTCAGCTTTGACCTTGGTGGTGATCCAGGTGTCGGAGGTCGCTTCTTTTGCTTTGGTAACTTCACCAGCAGCAACGGTCAGCGGAGCCTGGGAAGGCTGTTGGGCAAACGCCGCGTTAGCCAGGGTCAGGGTCAGGGCGGTGGCAGTAGCGGCAGCAATAGCGAACTTCTTCATACGAGACACTCCTGTTTTTCGAAAAGTCTGCGCCGTAAGTCCTGGCAGCAGGGGTATGAATACTATTGCAGGGCCTGTGCCAGCTTTTGTGAATAATTTTCTCCTTATAAAACAGTAGCTTATCTAATCAAGCAAAAAACTGGATCGTGCATTTTGCAAGCAGTGGCAAAATCCTGCATGCAAGATGCAAGTCCGCAAGACAATTTCTGCAGGCATAAAAAAAGGACCCCGAAGGGTCCTTTTTCTTAAGCGGCGGTCTTAGACGCCCGATGCCTTGGCAGCGGCAACGTCCTTGATCGACAGCTTGATACGGCCGCGGTTGTCCACGTCCAGTACCAGTACTTCAACTTCCTGGCCTTCTTTGAGGATGTCGGTCACTTTCTCGACGCGAGCATCGCTCAGCATCGAGATGTGAACCAGACCGTCCTTGCCAGGCAGGATGTTGACGAAGGCACCGAAGTCGACGATGCGCTCAACCTTACCGACGTAGATCTTGCCGATCTCGGCCTCGGCAGTGATGCTCAGAACGCGCTGGCGAGCAGCTTCAGCGGCGTCTTTGGTCTCACCGAAGATCTTGATCGAACCGTCGTCTTCGATGTCGATCGAAGCCTTGGTTTCTTCGCAGATGGCACGGATGGTCGCGCCGCCTTTACCGATGACGTCACGGATCTTGTCGGTGTCGATCTTCATGGCGATCATGGTCGGAGCGTTTTCCGACAGTTCGCTACGGGACTGACCAATGATCTGGTTCATCTGGCCGAGGATGTTCAGGCGCGCTTCCAGGGCCTGGCCCAGGGCGATTTCCATGATCTCTTCGGTGATGCCGTTGATCTTGATGTCCATCTGCAGCGCGGTAACACCTTTGGCGGTACCGGCTACCTTGAAGTCCATGTCGCCCAGGTGGTCTTCGTCACCGAGGATGTCGGTCAGAATGGCGAATTTCTCGCCTTCTTTAACCAGGCCCATGGCGATACCGGCAACCGGCGCCTTCATCGGCACACCAGCGTCCATCAGTGCCAGGGATGCACCACAGACCGAAGCCATCGAGCTGGAACCGTTGGATTCGGTGATTTCCGAAACAACGCGGATGGTGTACGGGAACACGTCGGCAGCAGGCAGCATGGCCTGGACCGAACGGCGGGCCAGACGGCCGTGACCGATTTCGCGACGGCCAGCACCGCCCATGCGACCACACTCGCCGACCGAGAACGGCGGGAAGTTGTAGTGCAGCATGAAGGGGTCTTTCTTCTCGCCTTCGAGGGTATCCAGCAGCTGGGCGTCACGGGCAGTACCCAGGGTCGCAACGACCAGGGCCTGGGTTTCGCCACGGGTGAACAGCGCCGAACCGTGGGTCTTTGGCAGTACGCCGACTTCGATGTTCAGCGGACGTACGGTCTTGGTGTCGCGGCCGTCGATACGTGGCTTGCCGTTGACGATGTTTTCGCGAACGGTGCGGTATTCGATTTCGCCGAAGATTTCTTTGACTTCGGAAGCCGAAGGTTGGCCTTCTTCACCGGAGAACTGGGCGATCACTTGCTCGCGCAGTTCGCCCAGGCGAGCGTAACGGTCAGCCTTGACGGTGATGGTGTAGGCGTCGGAAACCGCAGCACCGAATTCGCCACGGATGGCGCTCAGCAGAGGGGTGTTCTCGGCCTTGGCAGTCCAGTCCCAGGTCGGCTTGGCAGCTTCGGCGGCCAGCTCTTTGACAGCCTGGATCACAGCCTGGAATTCGTCGTGGGCGAACAGTACGGCGCCCAGCATCTGGTCTTCGGTCAGCTCTTTGGCTTCCGATTCAACCATCAGTACGGCGTCGGAGGTACCGGCAACGACCATGTCCAGGCTCGAGGCAGCCAGTTGCTCGTAGGTCGGGTTCAGCAGGTAGCCGGTGCTTTCGTGGAAAGCAACGCGAGCGGCGCCGATCGGGCCTTCGAACGGAATGCCGGAGATGGCCAGGGCAGCCGAGGTACCGATCATCGCAGCGATGTCCGGATCGGTCTTCTTGCTGGTGGAAACGACGGTGCAGACAACCTGCACTTCGTTCATGAAGCCTTCCGGGAACAGCGGACGGATCGGACGGTCGATCAGACGCGAGGTCAGGGTCTCTTTCTCGGAAGGACGGCCTTCACGCTTGAAGAAACCACCAGGGATCTTGCCGGCGGCGTAGGTCTTTTCCTGATAGTGAACGGACAGGGGGAAGAAGCCTTTGCCTGGATCGGCCTGTTTGGCACCGACCACGGTCACCAGTACGGTGACATCGTTGTCGACGGTGACCAATACGGCGCCGGACGCTTGACGAGCAATACGGCCCGTCTCGAGGGTAACGGTCGATTGACCGAACTGGAATTTCTTGATTACCGGGTTCACGGTTTCCTACCTTTTTCAGTGGCTCTGGGGGAACGGGTTCTTGCGAATTCTTGGGCAGAACAGGGAATCGGCCCTGTTGGCGGTCCAGATAAAACTAGAGGTTGGGAGCCTGCCCTGCCCTCGCGGTAAACCGCTCAGGCGAGACAGACAGCCAACCTCATAGATAGGCAAGGCGTGCTCACCGACACGGGGGCCAAAGGCTCCGTGCGGTGACTGCAGCACGCCGTGCACACCACTGGCCAGGCCGCTATTAGCGACGCAGACCCAGACGACCGATCAGGGCGCTGTAACGGGTGGTGTCCTTGCCTTTCAGGTAGTCCAGCAGCTTGCGACGCTGGTTAACCATGCGGATCAGACCACGACGGGAGTGGTGGTCTTTGCCGTTGGCCTTGAAGTGGCCTTGCAGCTTGTTGATGTTGGCGGTCAGCAGAGCAACCTGTACTTCCGGGCTACCGGTGTCACCGGCGGCTTGCTGGTATTCGCCAACGATCTTTGCTTTTTCTTCAACGCTGAGTGCCATCTGGCTTCTCCAAATCAAGGGAAACCGAACAAACGGCTTCCAATAGGCCAGGGACTGCTCCCTGTATTCATAAAGTGAGGCGTGACCGTGCCTATTAACAGCCATCCTCTTTACCACCAGTGCCAGGCCTGGGCCTGACACTGAAGGTTTCGATCATTCTGACCGAATCAAGCGACGCGGCGCGATGCGCCCGTCTTCGCTCACTTCACCGATGCCGATGAAGCGACCGTTGTGATCCTGTACCCGGACCATGCCGAACTTCGGCGCGTCGGGGGCTCTGACCGGCTGACCATTGAGCCAGTAGAACGCACTGTGCTCGGAGAACTGCAACAGTGGCCAGTCCAGCAGACCGCTGTCCGATGGCATCAGGAAACGATCGACCGCTTCGTTGCCACCTTCGGCGTGGACCGCTTCGAGTTCTTCGAGGGTCACGGTCTGGGCCAGCTCGAAAGGACCGGCGTGCGTACGACGCAGTTCAGCGACATAGGCTCCGCAACCGAGCACCTCGCCGATGTCCTCGACCAGGGTGCGGATGTAGGTGCCTTTGCTGCAGCCGACCGACAACCGGACACGGGTGCCTTCGCACTCGAGCAATTCCAAGCGGTTAATAGTAACAGAACGCGCCTCGCGCTCCACTACTTCACCTGCACGGGCAAGCTTGTACAGCGGCTGGCCGTCACGCTTGAGGGCCGAGTACATCGGTGGTATCTGACTGATTTGACCACGAAATTGTGGCAAAACCGCTTCGATATCGGCGCGACCAACGGTCACCTCACGGGTTTTCAGCACTTCACCTTCGGCATCGCCCGTGGTGGTGGTCTGACCCAGTTGCATGACCGTCTCGTAGCCCTTGTCGGAATCGAGCAGGTATTGCGAGAACTTGGTCGCCTCACCGAAGCACAGCGGCAGCACGCCGCTGGCCAGTGGATCGAGGCTGCCGGTGTGCCCGGCCTTTTCGGCATTGAGCAGCCAGCGGACCTTCTGCAGGGCAGCGTTGGAGGTGAACCCCAACGGCTTGTCGAGCAGGATGATGCCGCTGACGTTACGACGGATACGCTTGACCTGAGCCACCGCTTACTCCTTGGTGTCCAGGGGCGTGTCGGCAGCCTGGTGCAGCTTGTCTTCGGCGACGGCGCGCTCGATCAGGGCCGACAGGTGGGCACCGCGACTGATGCTTTCGTCATAGTGGAAATGCAGTTGCGGCACACTGCGCAGTTGCATTTCCTTGCCCAGGTGCACGCGCAGGAAACTGGCCGCGCCGTTGAGCACCTTGAGGGTCTGCTTGATGTCTTCCGCGCCTTCCTGGCCCATCGAGGTGATGAACACCTTGGCATGGCCGACATCGCGGCTGACATCCACAGCGGTAATGGTGACCACGCCGACGCGCGGGTCCTTGACTTCACGACGGATCAACTGGGCCAGCTCGCGCTGGATCTGATCGCCGATGCGTTGGGTACGGCTATATTCTTTTGCCATTTTTGCTACCTGTAACTAAAGCGGCAAACGCCCGGCCAGGCTAGAGCCGGACCGGGCGTTGCGTTCAGAGCCGCCAAGCGGCGCCCTGGGGCGGGCGATTGGCGGTTCCCATGCTCGCGGCTTAGAGCGTACGAGCCACTTGGACTTTCTCGAAGACTTCGATCTTGTCGCCGACCTTGACGTCGTTGTAGCTCTTGACGCCGATACCGCATTCCATGCCGGCACGTACTTCGGACGCATCGTCCTTGAAGCGACGCAGCGATTCCAGCTCGCCTTCGAAGATCACCACGTCCTCGCGCAGTACGCGGATCGGACGGTTGCGGTAGACCACACCCTCGACGACCATGCAGCCGGCGATGGCGCCGAACTTCGGCGAACGGAACACGTCACGCACTTCGGCGATACCCAGGATGTTCTCGCGAACATCGCTGCCGAGCATGCCGGTCAGGGCTTTCTTGACGTCTTCAATGATGTCGTAGATCACGTTGTAGTAACGCATATCCAGACCTTCCTGCTCGACGATCTTGCGCGCGCCGGCATCGGCACGCACGTTGAAGCCGAACAGTACTGCATTGGACGCCAGGGCCAGGTTGGCATCGCTCTCGGTGATACCACCGACACCGCCGCCAATCACCCGAACCTGTACTTCGTCGTTGCCCAGGCCGCTCAGGGAGCCCTGCAGGGCCTCGAGAGAACCACGAACATCGGACTTGAGCACGATGTTGAGGGTCTTCTTCTCTTCCTGGCCCATGTTCTCGAAGATGTTCTCGAGTTTGCCAGCGTGAGCGCGAGCCAGTTTGACCTCGCGGAACTTGCCTTGACGGAACAGGGCAACTTCACGGGCTTTCTTCTCGTCAGCCACTACCGACAGCTCGTCACCGGCGTCCGGAGTGCCATCCAGGCCGAGGATCTCGACCGGGATCGACGGGCCGGCTTCCTTAACAGGCTTGCCGTTCTCGTCGAGCATGGCCCGTACGCGACCGTAGTTCGAACCGCACAGGACCATGTCGCCCTGACGCAGGGTACCGTCCTGAACCAGTACGGTAGCCACCGGGCCACGGCCCTTGTCCAGACGCGATTCAACTACCACACCACGACCCGGGGCCGATGGAGTGGCCTTGAGTTCGAGGATCTCGGCTTGCAGCAGGACCGCTTCGAGCAGTTCGTCGACACCGGTACCCATCTTCGCCGACACCTTGACGAACGGAGTATCTCCACCCCAGTCCTCGGAAGTGACGCCTTCGACGGCCAGTTCGTTACGGATGCGATCGAGGTCGGCACCTGGCTTGTCGATCTTGTTCACCGCAACCACCAGCGGAACACCGGCAGCCTTGGCGTGCTGGACCGCTTCGCGGGTTTGCGGCATCACGCCGTCGTCCGCCGCAACCACCAGGATCACGATGTCGGTCGCCTTGGCACCACGGGCACGCATGGCGGTAAACGCGGCGTGGCCAGGGGTGTCGAGGAAGGTGACCATGCCGCGGTCGGTTTCCACGTGGTACGCACCGATGTGCTGGGTAATACCACCGGCTTCGCCAGCAGCAACCTTGGCACGACGGATGTAGTCGAGCAGCGAGGTCTTACCGTGGTCAACGTGGCCCATTACAGTCACGACTGGTGCACGGGAGAAGGTCTCGCCTTCGAACTTCAACGACTCGGCCAGGGAATCTTCCAGGGCGGTGTCGCTGACCAGGGTGACCTTGTGGCCCAGCTCTTCGGCGATCAGCTGAGCTGTCTCCTGGTCGAGCACCTGGTTGATGGTCACCGGAGTGCCCAGTTTGAACATGAACTTGACCACTTCAGCGCCCTTGACGGACATCTGGTTGGCCAGGTCGGAAACCGTGATGGTCTCGCCGATCTGCACGTCGCGGATAACCGGACCGGTCGGGTTCTGGAAACCGTGGGCGTTGCGCTTCTTCGGCTTGCCCTTGCCACGGCCACCACGACGGAAGCCATCGCTTTCTTCGTCGGTGGTACGCGGAGCGGCACGCGGGGTAGGCGCCTTTTCCTTTTCCTTGACCTTGACCGAAACACGCGGCGCTTCGTTACGGCGCTCGCCGCCACGACGCTCGTCGTCACGCGACTTGTCGCTGCGACGCACGTCGTCTTTCTTGCGCTCGGCAACCGGTGCCGGAGCATCGGCGGCTGCGGCTTCGATTACAGGCGCTGGAGCCGGCGCAGCGGCAGCAGCCGGTGCGGCGTTGGCAGCGGCTGGCTGGCGACGGGACTCTTCCTCGGCACGCTGACGTGCTTCGGCATCGGCCTTTTCGCGGGCAGCGTTTTCCGCTGCACGGCGCTCTTCCAGCTCGCGCTTCTGCTCGGCCTGGATTTCTTCCGGGCTGCGCTGAACGAATACTTTCTTCTTGCGTACTTCTACGCTGATGCTCTTGCTACCGGCGACACGCAGGGTGCTGGTGGTTTTGCGCTGCAAGGTGATCTTGCGCGGCTCTTCCACTTTTGCCTTGTGGCTGCTCTTCAAATGAGCCAGCAATGCCTGCTTCTCATTGTCGGTCACTACCTGACCGGCGTCGGTGTGCGGCAGACCTGCCTCACGCATCTGCTGCAGCAGGCGCTCTACCGGTGCAGCGACCTCTTGGGCCAATTCTTTCACCGTGACTTGCGTCATGCACTTCTCTCCTCAGGCCGCGCCTAATTACTCGAACCAGTGGGCTCGGGCGGCCATGATCAACTTGCCGGCACGCTCTTGGTCGATGCCGTCGATGTCGAGCAGGTCATCAATCGACTGCTCGGCCAGGTCTTCGCGGGTAACTACGCCGCGCACCGCCAGTTCCATCGCCAAATCCTTGTCCATACCCTCAAGCGAGAGCAGGTCTTCGGCCGGATGGGCGTCTGCCAGCTTTTCCTCAGTAGCGATGGCTTTGGTCAACAGGCGATCCTTGGCGCGAGCACGAAGCTCGTTGACGATGTCTTCGTCAAAGCCGTCGATGTTGAGCATTTCTTCCAGCGGTACGTAGGCAATCTCTTCCAGGCTGGTGAAGCCTTCATCGACCAGCACCTGTGCCAGCTCTTCGTCGACTTCCAGCTCGTCGATGAAGTTGCGCAGGATGTCACCGGTTTCAGCTTGCTGCTTGGCCTGGATGTCCGATTCGGTCATCACGTTCAGGGTCCAGCCGGTCAACTGACTGGCCAGGCGCACGTTCTGGCCACCACGGCCAATCGCCTGGGCCAGGTTGTCGGCACCCACGGCGATGTCCATGGCGTGGGCGTCTTCATCGACGATGATCGCCGCGACTTCAGCCGGCGACATGGCGTTGATGACGAACTGTGCAGGGTTGTCGTCCCAGAGGACGATGTCCACACGCTCGCCACCCAGTTCACCGGACACCGCCTGGACACGCGAACCGCGCATGCCGATACAGGCACCTTGCGGGTCGATGCGTTTGTCCTTGGAGCGCACGGCGATCTTGGCGCGCGAACCCGGATCACGGGACGCGGCCATGACTTCGATCAGGCCCTCGGCGATTTCCGGCACTTCGATGCGGAACAGTTCGATCAGCATCTGTGGCGCGGTACGCGACAGGATCAACTGCGGGCCGCGGTTCTCGGTGCGGATTTCCTTGAGCAGTGCACGCAGGCGCACACCGACACGGAAAGTCTCGCGGGAGATGATGTCTTCACGGGCCAGCAACGCTTCGGCGTTGTTGCCCAGGTCAACGATGACGTTGTCACGGGTGACCTTCTTGACGGTGCCGGAGATGATCTCGCCCAGACGCTCGCGGTAGGCATCTACCACTTGAGCGCGCTCGGCTTCACGGACCTTCTGGACGATGACTTGCTTGGCGGTCTGGGCGGCAATGCGGCCGAACTCGATCGACTCGATCTTCTCTTCGATCACGTCACCGACCTTGGCTTCAGGATGGGTGTCCTGAATCTTCGCTGGCCACACTTCGATCGCCGGATCGTCCAGATCCTTTTCTTCGACGACAGTCCAGCGACGGAAGGTTTCGTAGCTACCGGTGTGGCGGTTGATTTCCACACGCAGGTCGACTTCGTCGTCAAAACGTTTTTTGGTTGCAGTGGCCAGGGCCACTTCCAGCGCTTCAAAAATTACGCCGGCCGGTACGCCCTTTTCGTTGGATACCGACTCAACAACCAGCAGTACTTCTTTGCTCATCGTACGCCTCGCCTTTCGCAAGCCATTGGATCCGCGCGGTCCGCGGGATCCGGCACGTCTCAGTCAAAACTGGGAATAATGTTGGCCTTGTCGATCGAGTCGATCGGCAACAGGAATTCGTTGTTATCCACCTGGACCACAACATCCTGCTCCTCCACGCCACGGAGAAGGCCCTGAAAGTTACGACGACCTTCAAAGGGCGTACGCAGCTTGATCTTCACTTGTTCACCGGCATGCGAAGCGAACTGTTCCAAGGTGAACAGTGGGCGTTCCATGCCAGGAGAGGACACTTCAAGGGTGTACTCGGAACTGATCGGATCTTCGACATCGAGAACACCGCTGATTTGACGACTGACAATCGCGCAGTCATCAACCAGGATTCCATCCTCTTTATCGATATAGATACGCAGTACCGAATGTTTGCCTTGAGAGATGAATTCGATCCCCCAGCATTGATAGCCAAGAGCCTCGACCACCGGGGCCAACAAGGCCTGCAACTGTTCTAGCTTGCTCGACACCTGAACCCCCTCGTGCATGCTATGCAAATAAAAAATGGGCAAAGCGCCCATCCCTGATACGCCGTTGAATACCGGCGTTATGACTGTTCAGCCAAGAAAAAGCCCCTGCAAAAGGGGCTCCGCTGAAACTGGTTGCGGGGGCTGGATTTGAACCAACGACCTTCGGGTTATGAGCCCGACGAGCTACCAGACTGCTCCACCCCGCGACAAAGCTGGGGCGAAAGTATACGACCGAACCCCGACAGGGTCAATCTAACCTCCACCTACAAGAAAGCCCGCTGTAGCGGGCTGTCTTGTTTCAATTGGTACCGAGAAGGGGACTCGAACCCCTACACCCTATGGGCACAACCACCTCAAGGTTGCGTGTCTACCAATTCCACCACCTCGGCAATACTACTTTGAAACCCGTTACTTCTGCTCTTGAGCGGGAGGAACATCGCCAGTGTTAGTGGCTTCGCTCTTCTGCTCCTGGAGCACCGGTACATCATCTGTTGCCGGCTTTTGCTGCTTCACTTCCAAGACCGCTGGATCTGGCAACCCTACTTGAGTCAGCTCGTGAGCTTTCTCCTTAGCAAAGTATCCTAACCCAAGAGCAGTTAAGAAGAAAGAGGCAGCTAGTATAGCAGTAAACTTACTCAGAAAGGTAGCAGAACCTTGGCTTCCGAACACAGTATTTGAAGCACCTGCGCCGAAAGATGCACCCGCTTCCGCACCTTTACCCTGTTGCAGCAACACCAGCACTACCAAACCCAGCGCGCCCAACAGATGCAAAACAACGATCACTGTTTCCAGCATTTTTCAGTTTCCTGCGGCGCGACAAATTGCACCGAATTCGTCTGCGTTCAGGGAAGCCCCACCAATCAGGCCCCCATCGATATCCGGCATGCCGAACAGTTCAGCCGCATTGGCCGCCTTCACGCTGCCGCCGTATAGAAGCCGCACATTCGCTGCGACTTCCGGGTTCTTTGCCGCCAGCTGCTCGCGAATGGCTTTATGCACATCCTGAGCCTGCTGTGGCGAGGCCGTCAGCCCTGTACCGATGGCCCATACAGGCTCATAGGCAATCACCGCACTGGCGAAGACTTCGACACCGAACGCTTCGATGACGCTGTCCAGCTGACGCCCGACAATCTCAAGCGTTTTACCCGCTTCGCGCTCTTCGAGGGTTTCCCCTACACAGAGCACCGGCTTCAAACCGCAAGCCTGTGCCGCAGCGAACTTGCGATTGAGGACTTCGTCGTTCTCGCCAATGATCTGGCGGCGTTCGGAGTGCCCAATCAGTACCAGCTCGCAACCTGCCTCGGCCAGTTGACTCGGTGCAATCTCACCGGTCAGTGCGCCTTGCTCAGGCTGTACCGCAGAATTCTGAGCGCCGACGGCGATCGCCTTGCCTTGTACGCCATCAATTACCTGATTGATGTACAGGGCGGGGGGAAACACCGCGACCTCGACACCGCTCGGCAGGGCGAGATTACTCAAGCCCTTGATCAGCTCAGCGACGCTGGCGCGGGTACCGTGCATCTTCCAGTTACCAGCTACCATAGGGCGACGCATGCTGTACCTCGTCGGTCAAAGAGGGCGCAGATGTTACCCAACCCGATCACCTCTGGCAAGCCTATTTCAAACGCAAACTTCACTTACCAGTTTTGCCAGGGCTTCGGCGTGGCCGCGCACCTGACTTTCGTCCTCGCCTTCGACCATTACCCGCACCAGAGGCTCTGTCCCGGACTTGCGCAGCAGCACACGGCCACGACCGGCCAGGGCCTCGGTAACCTTGGCACTGGCTTCCTGAACGGCCGGATGCTCAAGCGGGTCGACCTTGCTCGCACCGAAGCGCACATTGATCAGCACCTGCGGGCATTTGCGCAGGGCCTGGCGAGCCTGGGCGAGGGTTTCCTCACGGCGCTTGAGGGCCATCAGCACCTGCAGCGCGGCGATGATCGCATCACCGGTGGTGGTGTGGTTGCAGCACACCACGTGCCCGGAGTTCTCGCCACCGATCACCCAATCGCGCTCCAGCAGCTCGGCCATCACGTAGCGGTCACCGACCTTGGCGCGCACGAACGGGATATCCAGGTCCTTCAGGGCCAGTTCCAGGCCCAGATTACTCATCAGGGTACCCACCACCCCGCCCTGCAGCTTGCCGCGCTCGTGCAGGTCACGGGCGATGATGAACAGCAGTTCGTCACCATCGACGATGGTGCCCGTGTGGTCCACCATCAGCACCCGATCGCCGTCGCCATCGAAGGCAATACCCAGATCGGCATGACCAACCAGCACCGCCGCCTGCAGCGACTCGATATGGGTCGAGCCGCAGTTCTCGTTGATGTTCAGGCCGTCAGGCTGCGCCGATAGCACGGTGACATCGGCACCCAGCTCGCGGAACACGCTGGGCGCAACCTTGTAGGTAGCGCCGTGGGCGCAGTCGACCACCAGCTTGAGGCCGGCGAAATCGGTGCTGCTCGGCACGCTGCTCTTGCAGAACTCGATGTAGCGACCGGCCGCATCGTTGATGCGCGAGACCTTGCCCAGCTTGCTCGATTCGACCACGGTCATCGGCTGGTCGAGCAACTCCTCGATCATCAGCTCGACTTCATCCGGCAGCTTGGTGCCTTGGCCGGAGAAGAACTTGATGCCGTTGTCGTCATGGGGGTTGTGCGAGGCACTGATGACGATGCCCGCTTCGGCATGGAAGGTACGGGTCAGGTAGGCGATGGCCGGGGTCGGCATCGGCCCCAGCAGCATCACATCGGCGCCGGCGGCGGAAAGGCCTGCTTCCAGAGCCGACTCGAACATGTAGCCGGAAATGCGCGTGTCTTTACCCACCAACACCCGGCAGGCACCCTGCTTGCGAAAGGCCATGCCAGCCGCCCAGCCGAGCTTGAGCATGAAGTCAGGGGTGATGGGGTATTCGCCGACACGGCCACGAATACCGTCGGTACCAAAATATTTTCTGCTCATAGATGCTCCATCACTCTTATTCGGCGGCTTGCACCGCAGCAATCATCCGCACTACATCGGCGGTTTCGGCGACATCGTGAACGCGCAGTATGCTCGCGCCCTGGGTCATCGCCAGCGCAGCCAGGGCCAGGCTGCCATAGAGCCGCTCACCGACCGGACGGCCCAGGGCCAGGCCGATCATGCTCTTGCGTGAAACGCCCACCAGCAACGGACGCCCCAAGCGGTAGAGCGCGTCCATGTGCTTGAACAGGCTGAGGTTGTGCCCGAGGGTCTTGGCAAAGCCGAAACCCGGATCAAGGATGATCCGTTCGGCCTCGATGCCCACGGCCGCACACGCAGCCATTCGCTCTTCAAGATAGCTCGCCACCTCGGCGGTGACATCCTGGTATTGAGGATCGTCCTGCATGTCGCCGGGCTCACCGCGCATGTGCATCAGGCACACCGGCAAACCAGTGGTTGCCGCAGCATCCAGGGCGCCATCACGACTGAGCGAGCGCACATCGTTGATCAACCCGGCACCAAGCCTGGCCGACTCGCGGATTACGGCTGGCGTCGAGGTATCGACCGAGATGATCACATCGAGTTCGCGATTGATCGCTTCGACGATAGGCGCGACACGCTCCAGCTCTTCCAGTGCCGACACCGCGCGAGCGCCTGGGCGAGTGGACTCGCCACCGACATCGACCAGGGTTGCGCCGGCAGCCACCATCGCCTCGGCGTGGCGCAAGGCCGCATCACGCTGGGTGAAGCGACCGCCATCGGAGAAGGAATCGGGGGTGATATTGAGGATACCCATGACATGGGTACGGGACAAATCAAGAACCCGGTTGCCGCAAGGCAACCGGGTCGGGTACTGCTGTGAGGTCATATATGCCCTTAGACTTGCGCCGCTGGACCGCCGATCGGCGACTCTGGGCGTGGAGCCGAGGCATCTGGAGTGCCTGATCCACCCTCCCAGTCACGCGGCTCGCGTGGCTCGCGACCGGCCATGATGTCGTCGATCTGATCGGCATCGATGGTCTCGTACTTCATCAGCGCGTCGGCCATGGCGTCGAGCTTGTCGCGGTTCTCGGTGAGGATCTGCTTGGCCGTGGCATAGCACTGGTCAATGATGCTGCGCACTTCGGAGTCGATCAGCTTGGCGGTTTCACCGGAGACGCTGGCGTGCTGGGAGCCGGCGCTGCGACCGAGGAACACCTCGCCCTCTTCTTCGGCATACATCAAAGGACCCAGTTTTTCCGACAGCCCCCACTTGGTGACCATGTTGCGGGCAATCTGGCTGGCCCGCATGATGTCGTTGGAGGCACCGGTGGTGACGCCATCGAAGCCCAGGGTCATTTCTTCGGCGATACGGCCGCCGTACAGCGAGCAGATCTGGCTGATCAGCGCGCGCTTGGACAGGCTGTAACGGTCTTCCTCAGGCAGGAACATGGTTACACCCAGTGCCCGGCCGCGAGGGATGATCGACACTTTGTAGACCGGATCGTGCTCGGGCACGACGCGACCGACAATGGCATGGCCAGCTTCGTGATAAGCAGTGTTCTGCTTCTCTTTCTCGGACATGACCATGGTCTTGCGCTCGGCGCCCATCATGATCTTGTCTTTGGCCAGCTCGAACTCTTTCATCTCGACCACGCGCTTGCCGCCACGGGCAGCGAACAATGAGGCTTCGTTGACCAGGTTGGCGAGGTCGGCACCGGAGAAGCCCGGGGTACCACGGGCAATAACGGCTGGATTGACGTTGTCGCCAATCGGCACCTTGCGCATGTGCACCTTGAGGATCTGCTCACGACCGCGGATATCCGGCAGGCCAACGACAACCTGGCGGTCGAAACGGCCTGGACGCAGCAGCGCCGGGTCGAGTACGTCCGGACGGTTGGTCGCGGCGATGACGATGATGCCGTCGTTCATTTCGAAGCCGTCCATCTCTACCAGCAACTGGTTGAGGGTCTGCTCGCGCTCGTCGTGACCGCCACCCATGCCGGCGCCACGATGGCGACCGACGGCGTCGATTTCGTCGATGAAGATGATGCACGGTGCGTGCTTCTTGGCCTGCTCGAACATGTCGCGAACACGGCTGGCACCGACACCAACAAACATCTCGACGAAGTCGGAACCGGAGATGGTGAAGAACGGCACCTTGGCTTCACCGGCAATGGCCTTGGCCAGCAGGGTTTTACCGGTACCTGGCGGGCCGACCATCAGCACGCCGCGCGGAATACGACCGCCCAGGCGCTGGAATTTGCCCGGATCGCGCAGGAACTCAACCAGCTCGCCGACTTCTTCTTTAGCTTCGTCGCAACCGGCAACGTCGGCCAGGGTAGTTTTTACCTGGTCTTCGGAGAGCAGGCGCGCCTTGCTCTTGCCGAAGCTCATCGGCCCGCCCTTGCCACCGGCGCCGCCCTGCATCTGGCGCATGAAGAACATGAATACGGCAATGATGACCAGGATCGGGAAGCTGGCGACCAGCAGTTGGGTCCAGATGCTCTGTTGCTCTGGCTGCTTGCCTTCAACCACGACGTGGTTGTCGACCAGATCACCGATCAGGCCGTTGTCCTGAATGGCCGGACGGATGGTCTTGAAGCTGTCGCCATCGGTGCGTTTACCGGTAATGACGTAGCCGTCGACCGCAACGCGCTCGACCTTGCCATCCTTGACCTGCTGAATGAAGTCGGAATAGTTGAGGGTCTGCGGCTCATTCGGGCTGGAGAAGTTGTTCATCACCGTCACCAGGACAGCCGCGATGATCAACCACAGGATCAAGTTCTTTGCCATATCGTTCAATTAGCTACCCTCTGAAGCCGGCTGACGGCGCAGCCGTGCCTCGCATGATATTCACCGGCTTAACTTACTACATAACCTACACATCTGCAGGCGCCGTCTGTAACCCTTTGTGAAACCTAGACTACACGAAGTACATCCAGGTCAGGCAGGAGAGCCGATTGGAAAAAACTATCGGATACCCTGGAAGCCGCCGGCCTGACGCCCCTACTCGCCGCGATACCCCCGCGCCAGCAAGTACTGCTCGCGGGAGCGGTCCCGCGAAGAATCAGGCTTGAGCATCTGGACCTTGTCGAATTTCTGACGAGCGTCCTTGAGGTATACGTCAAACCCTTCGCCCTGGAAAATCTTGATCAAAAAATCACCACCCGGCTTGAGTACCCGAGT
Source organism: Pseudomonas sp. SORT22 (assembly GCF_018417635.1). Taxonomy (NCBI): domain Bacteria; kingdom Pseudomonadati; phylum Pseudomonadota; class Gammaproteobacteria; order Pseudomonadales; family Pseudomonadaceae; genus Pseudomonas; species Pseudomonas sp. SORT22. The sequence continues at coordinate 935,674 of NZ_CP071007.1, read as the reverse complement.
CGCCAGATCAAGGGCCAGCTCACAGAGAAACATGGCCTTGGGAATATCCACGGCAGGCGTACCACTCATATTGGGGGCCATATCGGAAATCACAAGGTCTACGTGTGAATTACCCACTGCTTCGAGAATCTGCGCCAGCACTTCGTCCTGGGTAAAGTCGCCCTGGATGAAGGTAACGTCGGGAATGCTGTCCATTTCGAGGATATCGGAGGCGATCAAACGGCCCTGACCGCCGATCAGACGACTGGTCACCTGCGACCAGCCACCCGGTGCCGCGCCAAGATCGACGACGCTCATGCCGGGGCGGATAATCCGGTACTTTTCCTGGATTTCCAGCAATTTATAGCTCGCACGCGAGCGATAACCATCCTTTTGCGCTTTTTTAACGTAAGGATCGTTGAAGTGTTCTTTCAGCCAGCCAAGGCTTGTCTTGGAACGCGCCATTGGGCACCTCGATGATAAGGGTCGTGATTAACTGGGCGGATCCACGGGCCCTCGGGTAAAATGGCCGCCATTTTTACAGAATCAGACAAAGGGTCAGATTATGCCGCTCAATAACGAGCAGAAGAAACAGTACAAATCCATTGGCCACGATCTGAAACCAGTTCTGATTGTGGCAGGCAATGGGCTGACTGAAGGGGTTATCGCCGAACTCGAACGCGCCCTGGCCGATCACGAGCTGATCAAGGTCGAAATTCGCTCCGAAGACCGCGAAGAACGTGCCGCCGCAATCGCCGCGCTGTGCAAGGCCGGCCGCGCCGAACTGGTACAGACCATCGGCAAGAAGGCGCTGATCTATCGCCGCAATCCACAGCCGAACAAACAGCTGTCGAACATCCACCGTTACAAGTGATGTTCGCCGCGGTCAGTGGCGCGCCTTGCGCGCCCTGCCCGGCACGGGTTGCATGACCAGCAGCAGGCCGGTCAGGCCCAGCACCAGGTAGCAGAACAGCTGCCAGCGCAACTCCTCCGGCATGCCCACGCGCAAGGCGAAATACACCACGCACGCCAGCATCGCCATCGACAGCAATTGCCCCCGCATATCCCGCCACAGACTGGCCAGGCCCTGAGCCTGCATCAGCACCAATGCCTGCACGCCTGCGCAAAACGCCGCAAACGCGACCAGCAACGATGCCATCAGGCTGCCGATATCCTCGATCAGCAGCGGCGCCAGGCCAATCTTGCCCAACGCCGGCAGCAAACCGAAATGCAACATCCACAGGCCGCCAACCCAGAACACCTGGGTCAGTTGCCAGATCACCGCGGCCGCGGCAAAGCCGCGGCGTCGGTCAGATGTGTTTGACTTCGACAATCTCGTACTCGACCGTACCGCTTGGCGTCTTGATCACCACGGTATCGCCCTCTTCCTTGCCGATGATGGCGCGGGCGATCGGCGCACCGACCGAGAGCTTGCCGTTCTTGACGTCCGCCTCGTCCTCACCAACGATCTGGTAGGTCACCTCTTCGTCGGTTTCGGTGTTGGCCAACACTACGGTGGTGCCGAAAATCACTTTGCCGGTATGGGCAATGGTGGTGACGTCGATCACCACCGAGTTCTGCAGACGGCCTTCGATATCGCGGATACGCGCCTCGACCATACCCTGCTCTTCACGGGCAGCGTGGTACTCGGCGTTTTCCTTGAGGTCGCCCAGCTCACGGGCCTCACCAATGGCCTGGCTCAGGCGCGGACGCTCGGTCTTGCTCAGGAACAGGTGCTCTTCCTCCAGGGCGCGAGCGCCCTGGACGGTCATCGGGTACTTGGTAATGCTCATGCTTTGAGTCCTGCATGCAGATCCTGCAAGCGGCGAACGGTCTTTTCCGGACCAAATTTCAGCGCTTCGCAGATGGCTTCACCGGCCGCAATGGTGGTGGTGCAGTAGATCTTGTGCTGCAACGCATTGCGACGAATCGAGTAGGAGTCGGCGATCGACTGACGACCTTCGGTGGTGTTGATGATCAGCGACACTTCGTCGTTCTTGATCATGTCGACCACGTGCGGACGACCTTCGGTCACCTTGTTCACGCGACGCACTTTCAGGCCAGCCGCTTCGATGACCTTGGCGGTACCGACGGTGGCAACCACTTCGAAGCCCAGGGCGATCAGGTCGCGGGCAACGCCGGCCACTTGTGGCTTGTCGTCGTCACGCACGCTGATGAACGCGGTACCGCCAGTCGGCAGCACTTCGCTGGCACCCATCTGGGCCTTGGCGAAGGCTTCACCGAAGCTGTCGCCGACACCCATGACTTCACCGGTGGATTTCATCTCAGGGCCGAGGATCGGGTCAACACCCGGGAACTTGGCAAACGGGAACACCGCTTCCTTGACGCTGTAGAAGTTAGGAATGATTTCCTTGGTGAAGCCGATTTCCTTCAGCGATTTACCAGCCATGACGCGCGCGGCAATCATCGCCAGCGAGGTGCCGATGCACTTGGAGACGAACGGTACGGTACGCGAGGCGCGCGGGTTGACTTCGATCACGTAGATCTTGTCGCCCTGCAGGGCCAGCTGCACGTTCATCAGGCCGACAACGCCCAGCTCCAGGGCCATTTTCTTGACCTGTTCGCGGACTTCGTCCTGCACATGGGCCGGCAGCGAGTACGGTGGCAGCGAGCACGCCGAGTCACCAGAGTGAACACCGGCTTGTTCGATGTGCTGCATGATCGCGCCGATCACCACATCGGTGCCGTCGCAGACCGCATCCACGTCCATCTCGATAGCGCAGTTGAGGAAGTGGTCGAGCAGCACCGGGCTGTCGTTGGACACTTGCACCGCTTCACGCAGGTAGCGCTTGAGCTCGTCCAGCTCGTAGACGATCTCCATGGCGCGGCCGCCCAGTACGTAGGACGGGCGCACCACCAGCGGGTAACCGATCACGCCGGCAGCGCGAATCGCTTCGTCTTCGCTGCGCACGGTGGCGTTTGGCGGCTGCAGCAGGTTCAGGCGCTGAACCATCTGTTGGAAACGCTCGCGGTCTTCGGCGCGGTCGATGGCGTCCGGGCTGGTACCGATGATCGGCACGCCGGCTTCTTCCAGGGCGCGAGCCAGTTTCAGCGGGGTCTGGCCGCCGTAGTGGACGATCACGCCTTTGGGCTTCTCGACGCGAACCACTTCCAGCACGTCTTCCAGGGTCAGCGGCTCGAAGTACAGGCGGTCGGAAGTGTCGTAGTCGGTGGAGACGGTTTCCGGGTTGCAGTTGACCATGATGGTCTCGTAACCGTCTTCACGCAGGGCCAGTGCTGCGTGCACGCAGCAGTAGTCGAACTCGATACCCTGGCCGATACGGTTAGGACCGCCACCGAGGATCATGATCTTGTCACGGGTCGACGGCTTGGCCTCGCACTCTTCCTCATAGGTCGAGTACAGGTAGGCGGTGTCGGTGGCGAACTCGGCGGCGCAGGTGTCGACGCGCTTGTAGACCGGGAACACTTCCAGCTTGTGGCGGTGACGACGCAGGTTCTTGTCGGTGATACCCAGCAGCTTGGCCAGACGCTGGTCAGAGAAGCCCTTGCGCTTCAGACGCAGCATCAGGTCCTTGTCGATCGCCGACAGGGCCAGGGTCTTGACCTTCTCTTCTTCCTTGATCAGGTCTTCCATCTGCACCAGGAACCAGTGATCGATACCGGTCAGGGCGAAGATTTCGTCGCAGGTCATGCCCGAACGCATGGCGTCGGCGACGTACCAGATGCGCTCGGCGCCCGGCACGGTCAGCTCGCGCTTGAGGATGCTGGCAGCGTCAGGGCTGGCCAGGTCGACTTTCGGGTCCAGGCCGCAAACGCCAACTTCCAGGCCGCGCAGGGCTTTCTGCAGCGATTCCTGGAAGGTCCGGCCGATGGCCATGACTTCACCCACGGATTTCATCTGGGTGGTCAGGCGGGCGTCGGCTTTCGGGAATTTCTCGAAGGCGAAACGCGGCAGCTTGGTGACGACGTAGTCGATCGACGGCTCGAAGGACGCCGGGGTACGGCCGCCGGTGATGTCGTTCTGCAGCTCGTCGAGGGTGTAACCGACGGCCAGCTTGGCGGCGATCTTGGCGATCGGGAAGCCGGTGGCTTTCGAGGCCAGCGCCGAGGAACGGGAAACCCGCGGGTTCATCTCGATCACGACCATGCGGCCGGTGTCCGGGCAGATACCGAACTGCACGTTGGAACCGCCGGTCTCGACACCGATTTCACGCAGCACCGCCAGCGAGGCGTTGCGCATGATCTGGTATTCCTTGTCGGTCAGGGTCTGTGCTGGCGCCACGGTGATCGAGTCACCGGTGTGCACGCCCATCGGGTCGAAGTTCTCGATCGAGCAGACGATGATGCAGTTGTCCTTTTTGTCGCGGACCACTTCCATCTCGTACTCTTTCCAGCCGATCAGCGATTCGTCGATCAGCAGCTCTTTGGTTGGCGACAGGTCCAGACCACGGGCGCAGATTTCTTCGAATTCTTCACGGTTGTAGGCGATGCCGCCACCGGTGCCGCCCATGGTGAAGGACGGACGGATGATGCACGGGAAGCCGAGCTTCTCGAGCACCGCGTTGGCCTCTTCCATGCTGTGGGCGATGCCGGAGCGCGGGCACTCAAGGCCAATGGCCTTCATGGCGGTGTCGAAGCGCGAACGGTCTTCAGCCTTGTCGATGGTGTCGGCGTTGGCGCCGATCATCTCTACGCCGAACTTTTCCAGAACGCCTTCGCGCTCCAGGTCCAGGGCGCAGTTCAGGGCAGTCTGGCCACCCATGGTCGGCAGCAGCGCGTCAGGACGCTCCTTCTCGATGATCTTGGCAACGGTCTGCCACTTGATCGGCTCGATGTAGGTGGCGTCGGCCATGGCCGGGTCGGTCATGATGGTGGCCGGGTTGGAGTTCACCAGGATGACGCGGTAGCCCTCTTCGCGCAGGGCTTTACAGGCCTGGGCGCCGGAGTAGTCGAATTCGCAGGCCTGGCCGATCACGATCGGGCCAGCGCCGAGAATCAGGATGCTTTTGATGTCTGTACGTTTTGGCATGGGTTGTCACTCAATTCCGCAGGTCAGTCGGCAAGCCGCATTGAACAATCTTGGGGGCGGCACCTGAACGCGGCTTGCACCGGTCCAGGGCCTTCTCGCCAGATGCTCAGCGGCGCTTGGCCATGGCATCGATGAAACGGTCGAACAGTGGCGCGACGTCGGTCGGGCCCGGGCTGGCTTCAGGGTGGCCCTGGAAGCTGAACGCGCTCTTGTCGGTGCGCTCGATACCCTGCAGGGTACCGTCGAACAGCGACTTGTGGATGGCGCGCACGTTGCCCGGCAGGGTCGCTTCGTCAACCGCAAAGCCGTGGTTCTGGCTGGTGATCATGACCACGCCGGTGTCCAGGTCCTGGACCGGGTGGTTGGCGCCGTGGTGACCATGACCCATTTTCACGGTCTTGGCACCGGAGGCCAGGGCCAGCAACTGGTGGCCCAGGCAGATGCCGAATACCGGGATCTCGGTTTCGAGGATGTCCTTGATCGCCTGGATCGCGTAGTCGCAAGGCTCCGGATCGCCAGGGCCGTTGGACAGGAACACGCCATCAGGGTTGAGTGCCAGAACTTCGCTGGCCGGGGTTTGCGCCGGCACTACGGTCAGGCGGCAACCGCGGGCAACCAGCATGCGCAGGATGTTCAGCTTGACGCCGAAGTCGTAGGCAACCACGTGGTAAGGCAGCTCGGACGCCTCGATTGTGGCGTGGCTGTCGGTCTTCAGCTCCCAGACGCTGGAGCGCCATTCGTAGCTGCTCTTGGTGCTGACGACTTTCGCCAGGTCCATGCCCTTCAGGCCCGGAAAACCGCGAGCGGCGGCGATTGCAGCCTCTTCGCTGATGTTGTCGCCGGCGAGGATGCAGCCGTTCTGCGCGCCCTTCTCACGCAGGATGCGGGTCAGGCGACGGGTGTCGATACCTGCGATCGCCACTACGTTGTTGGCCTTGAGGTAGTCAGGCAGGGATTGCTTGTTGCGCCAGTTGCTCGCGATCAGAGGCAGGTCGCGAATCACCAGGCCCGCCGACCAGACGCGGTCGGACTCGGCGTCTTCCGGCGTGGTGCCGGTGTTGCCGATGTGCGGGTAAGTCAGGGTAACGATTTGCTGCGCATAGGAAGGGTCAGTCAGGATTTCCTGATAGCCGGTCATTGCGGTGTTAAACACCACCTCACCAACGGTTTGACCGTCGGCTCCAATGGCTTCACCGCGAAAAATGCTGCCATCGGCAAGGGCGAGTATGGCTGGCTTAGTCAAGAAGACCTCCCGTAAATCAAGCCTGAAGGGGCGATCGCAGGTTGCAAAAAAGCGGAATGACGTATAGACACGTCACCCCGCTTTCTTCGTCGAATTATCTGCGCGCTTTTAGTGGACACACTAAAGCTGTAGCTTACAGAAAAACGCTTTTTTGGTCTACCACTGATGTGCCTGAAAGGCGCAGTAATGCGACAGGGCGCACTGGGAGGGTCTTGTGGGAGCGGGCTTGACCCGCGATTGCGGCGTGACAGACAAACCGCAATCGCGGGTCAAGCCCGCTCCCACAGGGGATACAGCGCAGGTCAACGCAGGTCGAGCACGTCCTGCATGTCGTACAAGCCAGGCTCGCGCCCGTCCAGCCACAGCGCGGCACGTACCGCACCCTTGGCGAAGGTCATGCGACTGGAGGCCTTGTGGGTGATCTCCAGGCGCTCACCTTCGGCAGCGAACAGCACGGTGTGATCACCGACCACATCGCCAGCGCGCACAGTGGCAAAACCGATGGTCTTGCGATCACGCGCGCCGGTCTGGCCTTCACGGCCATATACCGCCACTTCCTGCAGGTCACGGCCCAGGGCATTGGCAACCACTTCACCCATGCGCAGCGCGGTACCCGACGGCGCATCGACCTTGTGCCGGTGGTGCGCCTCGATGATCTCGATATCGACATCATCGCCCAGCACCCGCGCCGCCATGTCCAGCAACTTGAGGCTGAGGTTGACGCCAACGCTGAAGTTGGCGGCGAAGACGATAGGAATGTCCTTGCCCGCCTCGGCCAGCAGTTGCTTTTCTTCGACCGAGAAACCGGTGGTGCCGATGATCATCGCCTTGCCTGCCTTGCGGCAGAACGCCAGGTTCTTCAGGGTCACCGAGGGGTGAGTGAAGTCGATCAGCACGTCGAACTCGTCGGCAACCTTGGCCAGATCGTCCGACAGCAACACACCGATTCGGCCCAGAGCCGCCAGTTCACCGGCATCAGCGCCGACCAGCGAACTGTCCGGGCGATCGATCGCTGCGGTCAGCCCGGCACCCGGGGTTTGCTGCACCGCTTCGATCAGGGTCTTGCCCATGCGCCCTGCCGCGCCCATTACCGCTATACGTCGCATGCCCTATTCCTTCTTACAGATCGCCGAAGAAGCGTTTCACGCCTTCGAACCAGCCATTGGCTTTCGGCGAGTGGGAACTGTCGCCTTCCAGCGAATCACGCAGCTCTTCGAGCAGCTCACGCTGGCGACGGCTGAGGTTGACCGGGGTTTCCACCGCGACCCGGCACATCAGGTCACCGGCACCACCACCGCGAACCGGTGCCACACCTTTGCCGCGCAGACGGAACTGCTTGCCGGTCTGGGTGCCTTCCGGGATCTTCAGCTTGACCCGGCCATCGAGGGTCGGCACTTCCAGCTCGCCACCCAGGGCAGCGTCGGTGTAGCTGATCGGCACTTCACAATACAGGTGCTTGCCGTCGCGCTGGAAAATCGGGTGCTCACGCACGTTGATGACAACGTACAGGTCGCCAGTCGGGCCGCCGTGCGAACCGGCTTCACCTTCACCAGACAGACGAATACGGTCGCCGGTATCAACGCCAGCCGGGACCTTGACCGACAGCGTCTTGTACTCTTCGATGCGCCCTTCGCCGTGGCACGAATCGCACGGGTCGGTGATGATCTTGCCCTGGCCGTGGCAGCGCGGGCAGGTCTGCTGGACCGAGAAGAAGCCCTGCTGCATGCGCACCTGACCGATACCGCCACAGGTCGGGCAGGTCGACGGCGACGAGCCTTTCTTGGCCCCGGAACCGTCGCACGGCTTGCAGTTGACCAGCGTCGGCACACGGATATTGACCGTGGTGCCGCGCACGGCTTCTTCCAGGTTCAGTTCCAGGGTGTAGCGCAGGTCGCTGCCACGCTGGGCGCCACCGCGCGAACCACCACGGCCACCGCCGAAGAAATCGCTGAACACATCGCCGAAGATATCCGAGAAGTTCGCGCCGCCGAAACCGGCACCGCCGCCACCCATGCTCGGATCCACGCCGGCATGACCATACTGGTCATAGGCCGCACGCTTGCTGGCATCGGAGAGCACTTCGTAAGCCTCGTTGGCTTCCTTGAATTTCTCTTCCGAGTCCTTGTCATCAGGATTACGGTCCGGGTGATGCTTCATCGCCAGGCGGCGATAGGCCTTCTTCAGGTCCGCTTCACTGGAGCCGCGCTCAACTCCCAGAACTTCGTAATAGTCACGCTTTGCCATAAGTCTTTGCACTCTTGAGGACGTTCGGCAAACCTCTGCGCATTCCGCGCTGTGCCGCCAGCACCCGCCTCACCTGCCCCATGGGCGGCTGACAGATGCTGTAAAAATTCGGGTATTGCAGACACGCCAACGCGGGAGCAAGCCCCCGCGCGGCGACATCCTACCAGCCAACCATCAATAAACAGTCAACTGGCCGACAACCTGTAGCAATTACTTGTTGTCTTTGACTTCTTCAAACTCGGCATCGACGACGTCGTCGTGCTTGGCTTCCGGCTCAGCTTGCTGAGCACCACCCTGAGGCTGTTCAGCCGACTGCTCGGCGTACATCTTCTGGGCAACCGGAGCCGAGACCTTCGACAGCTCTTCGACTTTAGCGTCGATGGCAGCCTTGTCGTCGCCCTTGATGGCGGCTTCCAGGGCAACCACGGCCGCTTCGATCGCGGTTTTCTCGTCAGCAGTGACCTTGTCACCAGCATCAACGACCATCTTGCGAGTCGAGTGAACCAGTGCATCGCCCTGGTTACGGGCAGCGGCCAGCTCTTCGAACTTGCGGTCTTCTTCCGAGTTCGCTTCAGCGTCGCGGATCATCTGCTGAATTTCTTCATCAGACAGGCCGGAGTTGGCCTTGATCACGATCGACTGGGTCTTGCCAGTGGCCTTGTCTTTGGCGCCGACGTGCAGGATGCCGTTGGCGTCGATGTCGAAGGTCACTTCGATTTGTGGCACACCACGTGGAGCAGGTGGAATGTCGGCCAGGTCGAACTTGCCCAGGGACTTGTTCTGTGCAGCCTGCTTACGCTCACCTTGCAGCACGTGAATGGTCACGGCGCCCTGGTTGTCATCGGCAGTCGAGAACACTTGCGACTTCTTGGTCGGAATAGTGGTGTTCTTCTCGATCAGCGCGGTCATCACGCCGCCCATGGTTTCGATACCCAGGGTCAGCGGGCTGACGTCCAGCAGCAATACGTCCTTGACGTCACCGGCCAGTACCGCACCCTGGATGGCAGCACCCATGGCAACCGCTTCGTCCGGGTTGACGTCTTTACGCGCTTCTTTGCCGAAGAAGTCGGTAACCGCTTTTTGCACCAGCGGCATACGGGTCTGACCGCCGACCAGGATCACGTCGTCGATCTTGCTGACGTCGATACCGGCGTCTTTCATGGCGATGCGGCATGGCTCGATGGTGCGCTGAACCAGGTCTTCTACCAGCGATTCCAGCTTGGCGCGGGAGATCTTCACGTTCAGGTGCTTAGGACCGGTGGCGTCTGCAGTGATGTACGGCAGGTTGACGTCGGTCATCTGGCTCGAAGACAGCTCGATCTTGGCCTTTTCAGCGGCTTCTTTCAGGCGCTGCATAGCCAGCGGGTCACCCTTGAGGTTCATGCCGCTTTCTTTCTTGAACTCGTCGACGAGGTAGTCGATCAGGCGGATGTCGAAGTCTTCACCACCGAGGAAAGTGTCACCGTTGGTGGCCAGAACTTCGAACTGGTGCTCGCCATCGACTTCGGCGATTTCGATTACCGAAACGTCGAAGGTACCGCCACCCAGGTCATAAACGATCACGGTGTGATCGCCCTTGGCCTTGTCCATGCCATAGGCCAGCGCAGCCGCGGTCGGCTCGTTGATGATCCGCTTGACGTCCAGACCGGCGATACGGCCGGCGTCTTTGGTGGCCTGGCGCTGGCTGTCGTTGAAGTAGGCCGGAACGGTGATCACCGCTTCGGTCACTGGCTCGCCGAGGTAGTCTTCGGCGGTCTTCTTCATTTTTTTCAGGATTTCAGCCGAGATTTGTGGCGGCGCCATTTTCTGGCCGTTCACTTCAACCCAGGCGTCGTTGTTGTCAGCTTTGACAATTTTGTACGGAACCATCTGGATGTCTTTCTGCACCACTTCTTCTTCGAAGCGACGACCGATCAGACGTTTTACCGCGTACAGGGTGTTGTGCGGGTTGGTGACCGCCTGGCGCTTGGCCGACTGGCCAACCAGGATTTCGCCGTCGTTGGCGTAGGCGATGATCGACGGCGTGGTACGAGCGCCTTCGGCGTTCTCGATGACCTTGACGTTGCCGTTTTCCAGAATGGAGACACAGGAGTTGGTGGTCCCCAGGTCGATACCGATGATTTTACCCATGTTAACTCTCCCGAAACTTGAATTTGGTTGCCGCAGCAGTGGTGGCTAACTGCGGTAATACTTGAATGCTTGACACCTAGATGGGGGCGCCGAAAACGATTTCAAGCCTGCTCGTCAATCGACGGCGAAACCGCTGCCGGGGCCTTGCTGACCACGACCATGGCCGGGCGCAGCAGGCGACCGTTGAGCTGGTAGCCCTTCTGGAACACCTTGAGCACGCTGTTGGGCTCGACCTCGGCGCTTTCCTGCATGGCCATCGCCTGATGGTGCTCGGCATTGAACGGTTCGCCGTGCGGGTCGATGGCCTCGAGGTTGTAGCGCTTGAGGGTGTCGTGGAACATCTTCAGGGTCAGCTCGATACCTTCGCGCATCGGGCGAATGCTCTCGTCGTCGGGGCTGGACAGTTCCAGGCCGCGCTCGAGGCTGTCGATGACCGGCAGCAGGTCACCGGCGAATTTTTCCAGGGCGAACTTGTGCGCCTTTTCTACGTCCTGCTCGGCGCGGCGGCGCACGTTCTGCAGGTCGGCGGCGGTGCGCAGGGATTGATCCTGGGCCGCCGCCAGCTGCTCTTCGAGCATCTGCACGCGGGCGCTCAGCTCTTGGTCGCCAGTCGCTTCGGCGTTCAGATTCTGTTCATCCAGCTGTTCGTCAGCCATAAAATCTCTCCTCTCGAATAAGGTCTGCGAGCATTACTCGCGCGTCTGCCGGCTATATGGGGTCGCAAAACCCAGGTTCAAGGGCCGGCAACACAGCTTGTACACATTCGCTCATAACCCAGCGCAATCAGAACCGCGCCGCGATTACCAAATTGAACTAAACATCAGCATTGTCAGTGGATTTAAAAACACTGTATAAATAACCAGACCTAACGCCTGGGAGCCGCCCCAATGCTGGTGCACCTGTCCGTACACAACTACGCCATCGTCGAACACCTGGACCTCGAGCTCGCTCGCGGGATGAGCGTCATCACCGGTGAAACCGGGGCCGGCAAATCGATCATGCTCGACGCCCTGGGCCTGACCCTGGGCGATCGCGCCGACAGTGGCGTGGTGCGCCCAGGGGCCGACAAGGCCGACATCCTTGCCACCTTCGACCTGGTCGACATCCCCGAGGCGCGCAGCTGGCTCGCCGAACGCGACCTCGACAGCGACGGCCCGTGCATCCTGCGCCGGGTGATCACCGCCGAAGGCCGTAGCCGTGGCTATATCAACGGCACGCCCTGCCCGCTCGGCGACCTCAAGGCCCTGGGCGAGCTGCTGATCGACATCCACAGCCAGCACGAACACCAGTCACTGCTGAAAACCGACACGCATCGGCGCCTGCTCGATGAATACGCCGGCGCCACCGACCTCGCCCGCCAGGTCCAGCTTGCCGCCCAGCGCTGGCGCCAGACCCGCCAGGAGCTGGAGCGGCTGTCCAATTCCGGCGATGAGCAGCGCGCGCAGCACCAGTTGCTCAGCTATCAGCTCGAAGAACTCGACAACCTTGGCCTGGGCGAGAACGAGCTGGAACTGCTGGAGCAGGAACACAAGAACCTGACCAACGCCGAAGCACTGTTCGGCATCTGCCGCCAGGTCATCGACCACTGCAGCGAGAACGACTCGGGCAACGTGCTCAATGCCCTGACCGCCAGCCTCAACCGCCTGACCGCCGTGCACAACGCGCCCAAGGCCCTGGGCGAGGCAGCCAGCATGATCGCCAGTGCGCAGATCCAGGTAGAAGAAGCGGTTGGCGAGCTGAACCGCTTCCTCGACAACTTCGACGCCGACCCGGCGCGCCTGCAGCAGCTCGAAGAGCGCCTCGACACCATCTATACCCTCGCCCGCAAACACCGGGTGCACCCCACCGAGCTGGCTGGCCTGCAGCAGCGCCTGATGGAGGAGCTGGAGAACCTCAACGCCAACGACGAATCGATCGAGCGCCTGGGTGAAGAACTGGCCGCCTATGCCCGCCACTACCAGGACAAGGCCGGCGAACTGAGCGCCCTGCGCCAGCAAGCCGCCAGCCAGCTGGCCAGTGCAGTGGAGCAGGAAATCCAGCGCCTGGGCATGCCAGGCGGGCGTTTCAGCATCGAGCTGCGACCCAACAGCAGCGACGAACTGCAACCCCAGGGCCTGGAGCAGGTCGAGCTGCTGGTCAGCGCCAACCCCGGGCAGCCGCTCAAGGCCCTGGCCAAGGTGGCTTCCGGTGGCGAGCTGTCGCGGATCAGCCTGGCAATCCAGGTGATTACTGCGCAGACCTCGCGCATCCCGACCCTGGTGTTCGACGAAGTCGACGTCGGCATCGGCGGGCCAACGGCAGAGATCGTCGGCCAGCTGCTGCGCCGCCTGGGCGAGCGCGGCCAGGTGCTGACCGTCACTCACTTGCCGCAAGTGGCTGCCCAGGGCCATCACCACCTGTTCGTGCACAAGGTGCGCGACAGCGATGCCACCCACACCGCAGTGGCCAACCTGGGCAAGCGCGAGCGCGTTGAAGAGGTTGCACGCATGCTCGGCGGCATCGACCTGACCAAAGAATCCCTGGCCCACGCCCGCAAGATGGTGGTCACCAGCAAGGCCTGAAACGCGCAACTATAAAAAGCTGCCAGCCAGAAAGCACGAAGGCGACCCCAGGGTCGCCTTCAGTACATATGCAGCAATGTAATAATTGCTTACTTTTTCTTGCGTACGTACAGGACCAGATTGTGGTCCACCAGCTCGAAACCGTGCTCTTCCACGATTTGCTTCTGGCGCTTCTCGATTTCACTGTCGAAGAACTCGATGACTTCGCCGGAATCGACGTTGACCATGTGATCGTGGTGACCACCGTCAGCCAGCTCGAACACGGCGTGGCCGCCATCGAAGTTGTGGCGCACGACCAGGCCTGCGGCTTCGAACTGGGTCAGAACACGGTAAACCGTGGCCAGACCGACGTCCTCGCCTGCCTCCATCAGCGCTTTGTAGACATCCTCAGCACTCATGTGACGCTGCTCGGTAGAGTCGAGCATCTGTAGAATTTTCACTCGAGGCAGTGTCACCTTGAGACCGGCTTTGCGCAGTTCGCTATTTTCAACCATGGTCAGCTTTCTCGCCGATGCTGCTTCGCAGCTTCTCTGAATACGGGTATGATCGGGGTTTACGTTGTCCAGCCAAGATAGTGGAAGTCGCCCACCGATGCAAAACACCAAGCTCTTGCTAACCAGCCTCACCTTCGTGGGACTGCTCGCACTCGCCGGTTGCTCGTTCCCCGGGGTTTACAAAATCGACATCCAGCAGGGCAATGTCGTCACGCAAGACATGATAGACCAATTGCGCCCCGGAATGACCCGTCGGCAAGTACGGTTTATCATGGGCAACCCGCTGATCCAGGATACGTTCCATACCAATCGCTGGGATTACCTGTACAGCCTGCAGCCTGGCGGCGGTGAGCGCCAACAGGAGCGCATGAGCATCTTCTTCAACGAGAACGACCAGCTCAGCAGCCTGTCCGGCGACTTCATGCCGGGTGTCAGCCGCGACCAGGAAATCCTCGGTGGCAGCGGCGATACGACTGTCAGCCCGACCGGCAGCACCGAACCCGCTGCGCAGGAAAAACCTGCCAAGCCAGGCTCGCTGGAAGACACCATCCAGAAAGACGTCGATACCATTGAGGTTATCCCGGTGCCGGTGCCCGAGCCGCTGGATACTTCGCCGCAGTAAGCCTGCAGCGCGTACAAAAAAGCCCGGACCCGTCCGGGCTTTTTATTGCCTGAAATTCAGCGCTTGGCTTTCTTGAAGACCCGAGCAACCTTGGCCGCGCGCTGTTTGCGCACCTCTTTCGGGTCCGCCAGCAAGGGCCGATAAAGCTCGACGCGATCACCTGACTCGACTTTATATTCTTCAGGATTGCCGATCACCCGGCCAAAGACACCAACCGGGCAGGCCTGAATATCGGCCTCGGGAAAATGCGCGGCGATCCCCGACAGTTTTACTGCTTCATTGATAGTCGCACCCGCCGGCACCTCAACACTGAGCAGCACCTGCCGCTCAGCCACGGCATACACCACCTCGACGGTCAGCAAGGCTTCAGACATGGAGCTGCTTGGCACGCTGGCAGAAAGCATCGACAAGAGTGTTGGCGGCCTGGTTGAACAACGGCCCCAAGGTGGCACGCACCAATGGCCCGGCGTAATCGAACGACAGGTCGAGGCTGATCTTGCAGGCTTTCTCGCCCAACGGCTTGAACACCCAGACACCATGCAGCTGGGAAAATGGCCCTTCTTCAAGGTTCATTTCGATGGACTGGCCCGGCACCAGCACATTGCTGGTTACAAACTGCTGGCTCATCCCGCCCTTGGCTACCTCAAGGCGTGCGCGCATGTGCGTGTCGCTTTCTTCGATCACGGTGCTGGACGAACACCAGGGCAGGAACTCCGGGTAGCGCGCGACATCATTGACCAGGTCGTACAGGGCCTGGGCGGGATATGGCAGCAGGGCCGAACGTTGAATATGGGTAGTCATCCAGGGGTCGATTCCAAAGCTGAGCGGCAAACGCAACCCGAATGCCGATGGGCGCCATTGAGCGCATCAAGTGCGCGCATTGTCCGGGATTCACGGCAATGGCTCAAGCGCACCGCTACCCATAGCCGACAGCGCGGCGACTGCCTATAATGCCGCCCCTATGGCTAAACAAAAGAAACATCCGACAGGGACTATCGCGCAGAATAAAAAGGCGCGTCACGATTACTTCATCGAGCACAAGTTCGAGGCCGGATTGGTCCTGTCCGGTTGGGAAGTAAAAAGTCTGCGTGCCGGCAAGGCGCACCTGACCGACAGTTACGTGGTGCTCAAGGATGGCGAGGCCTGGCTGATGGGCAGCCACATCACGCCGCTGACAGCCGCCAGTACTCACGTCATCGCCGACCCGACACGTACCCGCAAACTGCTGCTCAACCGTCGAGAGCTGGAACGCCTGCACGCGGCTGTCCAGCAGAAGGGCTACACCTGCGTGGCCTTGTCGATCTATTGGAGCAAGCACTTGATCAAGTGCGAAATCGCACTGGGCAAGGGCAAGAAGGAATACGACAAGCGCGATACCCAGCGCGAGCGCGATTCCGACCGCGAGTTGCAGCGCGCGGTACGCAACAAGGGCAAGGAAGACTGATTCCAGCCTGAAGCGCCCTCATCGCGGGGCAAGCCCGCTCCTACAGGGGCGAGTTTGCCCCACGATTGCTAGCGCCCGCTGCGCCGCTCCGCCCGCGCCACCCGCTGAACCTCCTGGCGCACTTCATCGAGCACTTCCTGCACATAGGTGATGTGCCGGCTGGAGACTTCGCGTGCATCTTCGGCACGCCCTTCGACAATCGCCAGGTACAGCTCGCGGTGCTGGCTGATGAGCATGTCGCGGGTTTCGCTGCGCTGTTTGTACATGCCGCCGATGTTGGTCACCACGTTGCGCTTGAGCAGGTCGAACAGGCCACGAATGGTGTGCAACAACACCGCGTTATGACTGGCTTCGGCGATTGCCAGATGAAAACGCGCATCGGCCGCGCCCTCTTCGGCCCGGTCGACTTCATCAGCGCGGGCGTAGCAATCCTGCAAAGTGTCGAAGGCCGCCTTGAGCCGCAGGCGATCCGGCTCGGTGGCGCGGATCGCCGCATAATAGGCGCAGGATGCCTCCAGGGTATGCCGGAATTCCAGCAAGTCGCGCTGCGCTTCAGGGTTGCTTTCGAGCAACTGCAGCAGCGGGTCACTGAAGGTCGAGCCGAGCGATTCGGCCACATAGTTACCACCGCCCTGGCGGCTGACCAACAAGCCCTTGGCCACCAGCTTCTGGATCGCTTCGCGCAACGACGGTCGTGACACGCCGAACTGCTCGGCCAGCGCCCGCTCGGCAGGCAGGCGCTGACCGGCCGTCAAGGTGCCTTCGAGAATCATCCCTTCCAGCCGTTCGACGATATCGTCGGACAAACGGCGTTGGCGGACCTGATCAAAAACCATCACATGCTCTCCACAATCCCGAGTGCGTTCGGGGCTGTCTATTCTGGCGCATCCGCGACCCGCCGACACTAATCAGTTGGCAAATTTCCCTGCCGTTCAGGCCCGCTCCCCTTCAACCATCCCAAGAAAAGTTTCCTGGGACAAATTGACACAGCCACTTCGAGGCTTTTAACCTAGCGCCTCGACATTGTAAATTGGTCTTACCAATTATCCAATGCCAGTGCCTGACCAACAACAATTAGGGGCCACCCCATATGCAAACCTGGCAACAGCTTTACAGTCCGCTTGGTAGTCTTGGCCTGTCCGCGCTCGCGGCAGTCATCCCGATCGTGTTCTTTTTCCTCGCGCTGGCGGTGTTCCGCCTCAAGGGTCACGTGGCTGGCAGCATCACGCTGGGCCTGTCGATCCTGGTGGCGATCTTTGCTTTCCAGATGCCTGCCGACATGGCCCTTGCCGCCGCCGGATACGGCTTTGCCTATGGCCTGTGGCCGATTGCCTGGATCATTGTCGCCGCAGTGTTCCTGTACAAGCTGACGGTCAAGAGCGGCCAGTTCGAAGTGATCCGCAGCTCGGTGCTGTCGATTACCGACGACCAGCGCCTGCAGGTGCTGTTGATCGGTTTCTGCTTCGGCGCCTTCCTTGAAGGTGCGGCAGGCTTCGGCGCCCCGGTGGCGATCACCGCCGCCCTGCTCGTGGGCCTGGGCTTCAACCCGCTGTACGCCGCCGGCCTGTGCCTGATCGCCAACACCGCGCCTGTGGCCTTCGGCGCCCTGGGCATCCCGATCATCGTGGCCGGCCAGGTCACCGGTATCGATGCGTTCAAGATCGGCGCCATGACCGGCCGCCAGCTGCCCTTGCTGTCGCTATTCGTACCGTTCTGGCTGGTGTTCATGATGGACGGCCTGCGCGGCGTCAAAGAGACCTGGCCAGCCGCCCTGGTGGCCGGCCTGAGCTTTGCCGTGACCCAGTACTTCACCTCGAACTTCATTGGCCCGGAACTGCCGGACATCACCTCGGCCCTGGCCAGCCTGATTTCCCTGACCCTGTTCCTCAAGGTCTGGCAGCCCAAGCGTTCGTTCGCCGCCGCCCCCGGTAGTGTTGGCGCCGCTGTGGTACAGAGCGGTGGCAGCCAGCCTTCGCCGTACAGCTTCGGCGAGATCTTCAAAGCCTGGTCGCCGTTCCTGATCCTCACCGTGCTGGTCACCATCTGGACCCTCAAGCCGTTCAAGGCCGCTTTCGCCGCCGGTGGCTCGATGTACAGCTGGGTATTCAACTTCGCCATCCCGCACCTTGACCAACTGGTGATCAAGACCGCACCGATCGTCGCCACCCCGACGGCGATCCCGGCGGTGTTCAAGCTCGACCCGATTTCTGCCACCGGTACCGCGATTTTCTTCTCGGCGCTGATCTCGATGCTGGTGCTGAAGATCAATTTCAAAACTGGTCTGACCACTTTGAAAGAGACCTTCTTCGAACTGCGCTGGCCGATCCTGTCGATCGGCATGGTCCTGGCCTTTGCCTTCGTCACCAACTACTCGGGCATGTCGTCGACCATGGCCCTGGTACTGGCCGGCACTGGCGCGGCGTTCCCGTTCTTCTCGCCGTTCCTCGGCTGGCTGGGCGTGTTCCTGACCGGTTCCGATACTTCGTCGAACGCCCTGTTCAGCTCGCTGCAGGCCACCACCGCGCACCAGATCGGGGTCAACGACACCCTGCTGGTGGCCGCCAACACCAGCGGCGGCGTGACTGGCAAAATGATTTCGCCGCAGTCGATCGCCGTGGCCTGCGCCGCTACCGGCCTGGTCGGCAAAGAGTCGGACCTGTTCCGCTTCACCCTCAAGCACAGCTTGTTCTTCGCCACTATCGTTGGCCTGATCACCTTGATCCAGGCTTATTGGCTGACCGGCATGCTGGTTCACTAAAGTGTCAGGGGCCGGGCGCGTTGTGGTGCGCCCGGCAGCTCCCCTTCACCCAACGCTGCGAGACCCCATGATCATTTCTGCCGCTACCGATTACCGCGCAGCAGCCCAACGCAAGCTGCCGCCATTCCTGTTCCACTACGCCGACGGCGGTGCCTACGCCGAGCACACGCTGCGCCACAACGTCGAAGACCTGGCCGGCATCGCCCTGCGCCAGCGCGTATTGAAGAACATGTCCGAGCTGAGCCTCGAGACCCAGCTGTTCAACGAAACCCTGAGCATGCCGGTGGCCCTGGCGCCGGTCGGCCTGACCGGCATGTACGCACGCCGCGGCGAAGTCCAGGCGGCGCGGGCGGCAGCGGCCAAAGGCATTCCGTTCACCCTGTCGACGGTGTCGGTGTGCCCGATCGAAGAAGTGGCGCCGGCCATTGACCGGCCGATGTGGTTCCAGCTCTATGTGCTCAAGGATCGCGGCTTCATGCGCAACGCCCTGGAGCGCGCCAAGGCCGCTGGCGTTACCACCCTGGTGTTCACCGTGGACATGCCGGTGCCCGGCGCCCGCTACCGCGATGCGCACTCCGGCATGAGCGGCCCGAACGCGCCGCTGCGCCGCGTCTGGCAGGCCATGACCCACCCGCAGTGGGCCGTGGATGTCGGCCTGCTGGGCAAACCCCATGACTTGGGCAACATCTCCGCCTACCGCGGCAGCCCCACGGGGCTGGCCGATTACATCGGCTGGCTGGGCGCCAATTTCGACCCGTCGATTTCCTGGAAAGACCTTGAGTGGATCCGCGAATTCTGGGAAGGCCCGATGGTGATCAAGGGCATCCTCGACCCGCAAGATGCCAAGGACGCCGTGAAGTTCGGCGCCGACGGCATCGTCGTCTCCAACCACGGCGGCCGCCAGCTCGATGGCGTGCTGTCGAGTGCCCGCGCCCTGCCGGCGATTGCCGACGCGGTCAAAGGCGATCTGAAGATTCTCGCCGACTCCGGCATCCGCAGCGGCCTGGACGTGGTGCGCATGATCGCCCTGGGCGCCGACACCGTGTTGATCGGCCGTGCATTCCTCTACGCCCTGGCCACCGCCGGTGAAGCCGGGGTGAAGAACCTGCTGGAGCTGTTCGAAAAAGAAATGCGCGTGGCCATGGTGCTGACAGGCGCCAAATCGATCAGCGAAATCACCCGCGACTCGCTGGTCCGCGAACTGGGTGCCTGATAGCCGCGCCTTCGAATCACCGCCTGATTGACCGGGGCACGCGGCGCACCAGACGCCACGGCCCCGCGAGGAGATTGCATGAGTCTGCCCGCCGCGTTTCTCGACTCGGTAGCACGCCTGATACCCGCCGAGCGCCGTTTCGACGACCCGCTGTCGACCCTGGCTTTCGGCACCGATGCCAGCTTCTACCGGCTGATTCCCAAACTGGTGATACGGGTCGAATCCGAAGATGAAGTGGTCGCCCTGCTCAAGCTGGCCCAGCGCGAGCGCGTGCCGGTCACCTTCCGCGCCGCCGGCACCAGCCTGTCCGGCCAGGCCATCAGCGATTCGGTGCTGATCGTGCTCGGCGATAACTGGAACGGCCGCGAGATTCGCCACCAGGGCCAGCAGATCCGTCTGCAACCGGGCGTGATCGGCGCCCAGGCCAATGCCTGGCTGGCCCCGTTCGGGCGCAAGATCGGCCCGGACCCGGCCTCGATCAACGCCTGCAAGATTGGCGGTATCGTCGCCAACAATGCCAGCGGCATGTGCTGCGGCACCGCGCAGAACACCTATCACACCCTGGCCGGCATGCGCCTGGTGCTGGCCGACGGCACGCGCCTGGACAGCGAAGACCCGGCCAGCGTCGCCGCCTTCGAACAGAGCCACGCCGACCTGCTCGATAAGCTCGCGCGCCTGGCCCGGGACACCCGCGCCAACACTGAGCTAGCCGCCAGAATTCGCCACAAGTACCGCCTGAAGAACACCACCGGCCTGTCGCTCAATGCCCTGATCGACTATGACCAGCCGCTGGATATCCTCAGCCACCTGCTGGTCGGCTCCGAGGGCACCCTGGGCTTTATCAGTGCCGTGACCTACGACACGGTGATCGATCACCCGAACAAAGCCTCGGCACTGATCGTCTTCCCGGATGTAGAAACCTGCTGCAACGCCGTTACCGTACTCAAAAGCCAACCGGTATCGGCGGTGGAACTGCTCGACCGACGTAGCCTGCGCTCGGTGCAGGACAAGCCCGGGATGCCGGCCTTCGTCCAGCAACTGTCCGATGGCGCCTGCGCACTTTTGATCGAATCCCGCGCAGCAACCCAGGCGCTGCTGCACGAACAACTGGCGCAGATCATGGCCTCGCTGGCCAGCTTCCCGGTGGAGAAGCAAGTCGACTTCACCGAGGACGCCAAGGAGAACGCCAAGCTCTGGGCCATCCGCAAGGACACCTTCCCGGCCGTTGGCGCGGTGCGCAAGACCGGCACCACGGTGATCATCGAAGACGTGACCTTCCCGGTCGAGCAACTGGCCATCGGCGTCAATCGCCTGATTGCGCTGTTCGACAAACATCACTATGACGAGGCGATCCTGTTCGGCCATGCCCTGGAAGGCAACCTGCACTTCGTCTTCACCCAGGGCTTCAACAGCGCCGAAGAGGTCGCGCGTTACCAGGCCTTCATGGACGACGTGGCGCAACTGGTGGCGGTCGAATTCGGCGGCTCGCTCAAGGCCGAACACGGCACCGGGCGCAACATGGCGCCCTTTGTCGAGCTGGAATGGGGCAGCGATGCCTACCAGTTGATGTGGCAGCTCAAGCGCCTGCTCGACCCCAATGGCATTCTCAACCCGGACGTGGTGCTCAGCGAAGACCCGCAAATCCATCTGAAAAACCTCAAGCCGCTACCGGCGGCTGACGAGATCGTCGACAAGTGCATCGAATGCGGCTTCTGCGAGCCGGTCTGCCCGTCCAAGGGGCTGACCCTGAGCCCGCGCCAGCGCATCGTCATGTGGCGCGATATCCAGGCGAAAAAACGCGCTGGCAGCGATACCCGCGAGCTGGAACGCAACTACCAGTACCAGGGCATCGACACCTGCGCCGCCACCGGCCTGTGCGCCCAACGCTGCCCGGTGGGTATCAATACCGGTGAGCTGGTGAAAAAGCTGCGCGGCCAGGCTGCCGAACACGTGAAGACTGCCGATTGGCTGGCTGACAATTTCCATACCGCCCTCAGTGGCGCGCGCCTTACCTTGCAAGCCGCCAACGGCGCCCGTCGCCTGCTTGGCGCGCCGCGCCTGAGTCGCCTGAGCGCCAGCCTCAGTAAGCTCAGCCACGGCCGAGTACCACAGTGGACGCCGGCCATGCCACAACCGCTAAAAGCGCTGCAGCTCAGCCCGGCCAGCAACGATGCGCGGCCCCGAGTCGTCTATCTGGCCGCCTGTGTTTCAAGGGTGATGGGTCCGGCGGCGGCGGATCGCGAGCAAACCTCGTTGCTGGACAAGACCCGCGCCCTGCTGGAAAAGGCCGGCTATCAAGTGGTATTCCCGGACAACCAGGACAACCTGTGCTGTGGCCAGCCGTTTGCTTCCAAGGGCTATGCCGAGCAGGCCGAGCACAAGCGCCAGGAGCTGATCAACGCCCTGCTGCACGCCAGCCGCGGCGGCCTTGACCCGATCTACTGCGATACCAGCCCGTGCACCTTGCGCCTGGTCCAGGATCTCGCCGAAACGCGCCTGGACCTGTATGACCCGGTGCGCTTCATCCGCACCCACCTGGTCGACAAATTGGAGTTCACCCCCCAGGACGAGCCGATCGCCGTACACGTGACCTGCAGCACCCAGCACCTGGGTGAAAGCCAGGCGCTGATCGACCTGGCGCGGCGTTGCAGCAAACAGGTGGTGATTCCCGAAGGCATCCATTGCTGCGGTTTTGCCGGTGACAAGGGCTTTACCACCCCGCAGCTCAATGCCCATTCGCTGCGCAGCCTCAAGGATGCGGTGCAGTACTGCAGCGAAGGCATCTCTACCAGCCGCACCTGCGAGATCGGCCTGTCGAACCATGGCGGGATCGATTATCACGGGCTGGTGTACCTGGTGGACCGGGTAACACGGGCGCGGGCTATCTGAACCTTTGTGAGAGCGGAGCAGTCCATCAAATTAGGCCCCCCTTTCCCGAGGCCTTCCCAGCCAAGGAGATTCACATGAAGCGTACTGCGATTTCCGGACTGTTCATTGCCGCCGCACTGCTTGCCTCCCCTGTGTTTGCGGAAGAAGACCTGTGCGCCCTAAACCTGCAGAAGATTGAAGATGCCACGGCTACCGCCGGAGCTACCTCCGAAGGTATGGACAACGCCGTGGCCGAGCATGTCAAGGACGCCAAGGCTGCCCAGGCAGCGGGTAACACGAAAGACTGCATTGCTATTACCAGCAAGACTCTGGAGCGCCTGGAGAAAACCGAGAAAGGCAGCAACGGCCAATAACCCGTCTGCCGGGCGATGTCAGACCAGCAGTCGACGTCGCCCGACCGATGGCGTATACTGGACCTCGAGCGTTGAAAAACGCTTACAGCTAGAGCGCAACACATGGGGCCGATTAGGATTCGACGCCGGTAGTGAAACTCTAGGTGCATGCCGAGTTGGTAACAGAACTCGTAAATCCACTGTTGCAACTTTCTATAGTTGCCAATGACGAAAACTACGAGGGTTACGCTCTCGCTGCGTAAGCAGCCGAGCCCGCTCTCCTGGTAGCTTCGGCTCCAGCAATCACTAGGGGATGCCTGTAAACCCGAAGTGATTGTCATACAGAACAGGATCGCCGTGCAGTACGTTGTGGACGAAGCGGCTAAAACTTACACAACTCGTCCAAAGCACCCTGCCCGTCGGGCGGCTGCGGATTAACTCAATAGACACGGCTAAGCATGTAGTACCGACAGCGGATCACTGGCGGACGGGGGTTCAAATCCCCCCGGTTCCACCAAATACGCAAAACGAAAAAGGCATCTGGCGCTTGCGCCGATGCCTTTTTTGTTGCCCGCAGAACCCTGACTGAACCCGCCTGTCGGCCATCGACACGCTGCGGACAAAACCGTGCTCATCCTATTGGCGCAGCGGTCGATAAACACCTGGAAGGACCGCCCCGTCTCGTATCCTTGTCGACTCCGGGGGGCCGCAACCACCACAGAACAGGAGCAGGCATGAAAGTCTGTATGACCCACCGCGAGACCTTCTACCACGTTCTCAAGGCAGTGTTTGACGCCTGCAATAAAAAGCCGGTCATCGCCGAGCTTGGCGTCTTGCGCGGGCAAAATGCGCTGAACCTCTATAACGCCCTCAGCCCTGAACAGATGGTCTTGATCGACAGCTGGAGCCCCTCGGCCACCGAAGCCTACAGCCCGTTCGACCAGCTGCCACCTTGGGTTGACCCTGTAGATAGCTATGATTACTACTATGGCGGCTCGCTTTATGACATGGCCACCTGGGACAACCTGTATGAAGAATGCCAGGGCAAATTCGCCGACAAGCCCAACGTCACCCTCATTCGCGCCGAGACGATCGACGCCATTCCTGAGATCCAGCCAAGAACCGGTATCGAGAAATTCGACCTGATCTACATTGATGCCAACCATCAATACGAGTACATCCTGCGCGACATGATGTACTACCAGGACCTGCTGGCCGATGATGGCTTCATGCTTCTCAACGATTGCTGCCATAGCCTGCAAGGCACCAAGCAGAACCTGGGTGTACTGGAAGCCCTCAGCAGCTTCCTCAAGCGTTCCGACTTCGTGCCTGTGGCCGTGACCAACACTGACTGGTCGGATGTCATCCTGGTCAAAAAGAACTCGATGATGCTGCAACTTGTGGACATCGCCATCACCAACTCGGATATCCCGTTCGTCGAAATCCCGCATCAACTGATGTCCGCCGCCCGGGTTGTTTACGGCAAGCAGCGCACCAACATCAGCTTTGCCTGATCCGGCGTACTTCAAGGACGAAACCATTGCGCCCATTGATTATCCTGACCCTGCTCCTGCTGTGCGGGTCGCTGCAGGCCGCACCTAAGTGCGAGGACTTCCTCGGCACATTGGGCGCGTACCCCAAGGGCATCCAGTACCAGGGCTGCCATCAGGACATCGAAGGACAGACGGCGCCCTTGATCGCGACCTACAAGGTCAGGGGCGACGAAGCAGCGGTGGCCGAGGCCCACCTGCAGCAAACCTATGGCATGGGCCGCCTGCAGTTTTTCTGCTGCATGTGGGACTCGCTGCGCCACTTCCACCGCGACCCACACAGCGGCATCAATTACCAAGTCCTCATGGCCTCCGAAGAGACGCTGGCCAACCAGCGCTCGCAGTGGGCACAGATCGAGTTCTTCTACATCACCGTCAGCGTCGATACCCTCGAGCCCTGAGCGGCCATCAGCCCTTGGCGAACTGCAGCAGCACCTCCAGCGGATGACGCAACTGGCGCTCAGCCATGCGCTTGACCTGGCTGCGGCAGGAATAACCGGTGGCCAATGCTTCCCCCGGTTTATCCAGCTTGCCGGCCCAGGATTGCTCGAAGATGGTCCGCGAGGTGTCCTGGTTGCGCGCTTCGTGGCCATAGGTACCCGACATGCCGCAGCAGCCGGTAGCCTCAGTAACGAGCTTCAGCCCCAGGCGGGCGAATACCTGTTCCCACTGACGGGTGCTGGCCGGCACGTTGGTTTTTTCGGTGCAGTGGGCCAGCAGGCGGAAGGTTTCGCTGGCGCCCGCAGCCTGTTCAGGCAGCACGTCGATCAACCATTCCTGCGGCAGCAGCACCTTCGGGCAATCGCTCAGGCCTTCGACCTTCTGGTATTCCTGGCGATACACCAGGGTCATGGCCGGATCGAGGCCGACCAGCGGCACGCCGCAATCGGCCAGGGCCTTGAGCTGGGTGGCGTTGCGAATCGCCGCTTTGCCAAAGGCTGCGAGGAAGCCCTGGACATGCAAGGGTTTGCCGTTGGCGCTGTAGGGCGCGAGGAACACCTTGTGACCCAGCCGATGGGCCAGTTCGATGAACGACGCCAGCAACGGTGTTTCGAAGTAGCGGGTGAAGGCATCCTGAACCAGAACGATGCTGCGCTCGCGCTGGGCAGGGGTCAGCTCGCGCAGCGCGGGTACGCTGGCCGCGCGCACGTTGCAGCGGGTCAAGGTGTTCTGCAGGTTGTAGCGGCTGATCAGCGGGCTGTCGAGCATGCCGACATGGCGCTCAAGCAGGCGGCTGACCCACTTCGAACCCATCACCGCGTTGTACAAGCCTGGCGCATAAGCCATGTAAGGAATGCTGAACTCCAGCGAACCGATCAGGTAGTCACGCAGCGGACGCTGATAGCGGCCGTGGTACAGCTCCAGAAAGCGTGAACGAAACTCCGGCACGTTGACCTTGATCGGACACTGCCCCGCGCAGGATTTGCACGCCAGGCAGCCGGCCATGGCTTCGTAGACTTCGTGGGAAAAGTCAGCCTCGCCACGGGAGCGGGCCTGGTTGTTGCGCAGGCGCTTGGGCAGCTCCTTGAGCCAGGAGGTCTTGTTCTTTGCCGCCGCCAGCACATCGATACTGGCCGCACCCTGCAGGCGCAACCATTCGCGGATCAGCGAGGCACGGCCCTTGGGCGAATGCTGGCGTTCGCGGGTGGCTTTCCACGATGGGCACATGGCGTCGTTGGGGTCGAAGTTGTAGCAGGCGCCGTTGCCGTTGCAGTGCACGGCGCTGCCAAAGCTCTGCCACACCCGCTCATCAATCTGCCGGTCAAAGTCGCCGCGCATCGGTGCTTCGTTGACCTTTATCAGACCCTGTTCGCTGTCCGGCGGGGTGCAGATCTTGCCGGGGTTGAGCTGATTGTAGGGGTCGAAGGCGCCCTTGAGCGATTGCAGCGCCGGGTACAGGGCGCCGAAGAAATCCGGCACGTATTCCGAACGCAGGCCCTTGCCGTGTTCGCCCCAGAGCAGGCCGCCGTAGCGATGGGTCAGCGCCGCCACGGCATCGGAAATCGGCTTGACCAGCGCCGCCTGGGCCGGATCTTTCATGTCCAGCGCCGGGCGCACGTGGAGCACGCCGGCATCGACGTGGCCGAACATGCCGTAGGCCAGGCCGTAGCTGTCGAGCAAGGCACGGAAATCGGCAATGTAGTCGGCCAGTTGCTCGGGCGGTACGGCGGTGTCTTCCACGAACGGCTGCGGGCGCACTTCGCCTTCAACGTTGCCAAGCAGGCCCACCGAGCGCTTGCGCATGGTGTAGACGCGGGTCACCGCTTCGGCGCCTTCAGCCAGGGTGTGGCCCAGGCGCTCGACGCCGGTATCGGCCTGCAGGTGGGCGACGAAGGCTTGCACCCGCGCGTTCACTTCGGCCGGATCATCACCACAGAACTCCACCAGGTTGATACCCAGGGTCGGGCGCTCGGCTTCGGCGGGGAAGTACTCGGCGACGCTGTGCCAGACGATGTCCTTCATCGCCAGCATCAGCACCTTGGAGTCCACCGTCTCGATCGACAGTGGCTTGTGCGCCATCAGCGCATTGGCATCGCGCAGGGCATCCATGAAGCTGCTGTAGCGTACGTTGACCAGCACGGCGTACTTGGGAATCGGCAGCACATTGAGCTTGGCCTCGACCAGGTAACCCAGCGAGCCTTCGGCACCGCACAGCACGCTGTTGAGGTTGAAGCGGCCCTGCTCGTCGCGCAGGTGCGCGAGGTCGTAGCCGGTCAGGCAGCGGTTGAGCTTGGGGAAGATGGTCTCGATCAGTTCGGCCTGGGTTTCCTGAATCTGCCGGGCCATGCGGTACACCTCACCGCTGCGGCCTTCTTGTGCACAAGCCTGCTCCAGCGCCTGGTCATCAATCGGCAGGCTGTGCAGGCGCTCGCCGCCGAGCAGCACACTGTGCAGTTCGAGCACGTGGTCGCGGGTCTTGCCGTAGGTGCAACTGCCCTGGCCGCTGGCATCGGTGTTGATCATGCCGCCGACGGTGGCGCGGTTGGAGGTCGACAGCTCCGGGGCGAAGAACAGCCCGTGGGGCTTGAGCGCTGCGTTGAGCTGGTCCTTGACCACCCCGGCCTGTACCCGCACCCAACGCTCCTCGACGTTGATCTCGAGAATGTTGTTCATGTGCCGCGACAGGTCGACGACGATGCCGTCGGTCAGCGACTGGCCGTTGGTGCCGGTGCCACCGCCGCGCGGGGTGAGCTTGATCTGGCGAAAGCGCGGTTCGGCCATCAGCGTAGCGACGCGGGCAACATCCTCGGCATCCAGCGGAAACACCGCCGCTTGCGGCAGGCGCTGGTAGATCGAGTTGTCGGTGGCGAGCACCGTGCGGGTGGCATAGTCGGCGCTGAACTGGCCACGGAAACCGCTGGCGCGCAGGGCG
Source organism: Pseudomonas sp. SORT22 (assembly GCF_018417635.1). Classification (NCBI taxonomy): domain Bacteria; kingdom Pseudomonadati; phylum Pseudomonadota; class Gammaproteobacteria; order Pseudomonadales; family Pseudomonadaceae; genus Pseudomonas; species Pseudomonas sp. SORT22. Next base: position 907,831 of record NZ_CP071007.1, on the reverse strand, counting down.
GCGAGAAAATCGGCATAGTCGCCAGCGGGGGCGCTGGTCGGCAACTGGGCGATCATCAAAGGATGGCCTCTTTAATTTGGCTAATCACGGGAATATCGGAACACTTGCTGGCTGAGCATAATTAGGTCAGCCTCAAGACACTGATATGCCAATGATCCCGGAGCGCGACGCTGCGGACAACTGGATATTTCTGCCGCTATCGATGACTTTTACGAATGAATTACCGCCATCTCACACCGTCCATGTCATTGCTGCTGGCGTTCGAAGCCGCCGCCCGGCATGAAAGCTATACCCGCGCCGCCACCGAGCTGTCGCTGACCCAAAGCGCGGTGAGCCGCCAGGTGCAGGCGCTGGAGCAGCAACTGGGCCTGACCCTGTTCCGCCGCGAAGGCCGCCAGGTGCGCCTGACCGATGTCGGCCGGCTGTATCAACGGGAGATGAGCGAAGCCCTTGGGCGCATTCGCAGCGCCACCTTGCAGGCCATGGCCTATCAGTCCGGCGAAGGCAGCCTGCGCCTGGCCACCCTGCCGACCTTCGGTTCCAAGTGGCTACTGCCGCGCCTGCATGAATTCTACAAATTGCACCCGGGCATGCTGGTGCACATCAATTCGCGCATCGAAGCCATCGATTTCGAAACCAGCGGCATCGACGCCGCCATTGTCGTCGGCAATGCCGATGTGCCCGGGCTGGTCGGTCATCGCCTGCATGCCGAAGAGTTGCTGGTGATTCTGTCGCCGGAGACTGCCGCCAGCCAGGCCGACTGGTCGCCGCCGCGCCTGCCTGAGCAATTACTGCTCAACGTGGCCAACAACCCCAACGCCTGGGGCGAGTGGTTTTCCCATCATGGCCTGGCGCACCGCAGCATGCGCCTGGGGCCAAGCTTCGAGCTGACCTCGCACCTGATCCAGGCGGTGCGCGCCGGCATCGGTATCGGCCTGGTGCCGCGCATCCTGGTGGCCGACGAGCTGGCCAGCGGGGAGCTGGTCAGCGTCGGCGCGCCGTTTGCCAGCCAGCGCAGCTATTACCTGATCTACCCGCCGCGCAACCAGTCGCTGCCGTCATTGGCGGCATTTCGCGGCTGGTTGCTGGGGCAGATCTGAGGCGCTGGCTCAGATGCTCAGGCAGATCTTGCCGAAGTGCTGGTTGCTTTCCTGGTAACGGAAGGCCTCGACGATCTGTTCCAGCTCGAAGGTCTTGTCGATCACCGGGCGCAGGCCATTGGCATCGATGGCGCGGACCATCGCCTGCTGCTGGGCGCGGCTGCCAACCAGCACACCCTGCAGGCGGATCTGCCGCACCAGCGCCTGGACCAGCGGCAGGTTGCCCGCCACGCCGGTAAGAATGCCGATCAGCGACACATGCCCGCCGATACGCGCGGCGATCATCGACTGCTCCAGGGTCGCCGGACCACCGACCTCGATCACGTGATCGACACCGCGGTTGGCGGTGAGCTGGCGTACTTTCTCGCCCCAGGCCGGGGTTTTGCGGTAGTTGATCAGGTGGTCGGCGCCCAGGGCCTTGAGGCGTTCGAGCTTGTCGTCGCTGGAGGACGTGGCGATCACCGTGGCCCCCGCCAGCTTGGCGAACTGCAGGGCGAAAATCGACACGCCACCGGTGCCTTGCACCAGCACGGTATCGCCCGGCTTGAGCGAGTCGTCGGCCATCAGCGCACGCCAGGCAGTCAGGCCGGCGGTAGTCAGGGTCGCCGCTTGCGCGTGGCTGTAGCCCTTGGGTGCATGAGTAAAGGACGTCGCGCGAGCGGTGACCTGTTCGCGGGCGTAACCATCGATGCCGTCGCCCGGAACGCTGGCGAAACCTTCGACCAACGGTTGGCCGTCCAGCCAGTCCGGGAAGAACGTACTGACCACCGAATCACCGACAGCGAACTCGTTGACGCCAGTGCCCACTGCGGTCACCACGCCAGCGCCATCGGCCATGGGAATACGCGGCGCAGTCGGCCCCCACATGCCGCTGACCACGGCGAAGTCGTGATAGTTGAGCGAGTTGGCATGCAGGCGCACGCTGATTTCGCCGGCTTGCGGGGCGGCTGCCTCGCGGGTGCCTACCTGCACCTTGTCGTAACCACCGCCGGTCTGGACGATAATGGCCCTGCTGGTCATGGAAACCTCCTGAGTCGATTCGGCAAATAGCTGACCAGTCTTCGCCCGACCCTGCCCCAGGTCAAGCACGAGCGCTTGCATAGTGCGCCAGCAAACCACAATAATGCGACTAATTATCAATTACTCGATATTGCCCCGCCATGCCCGCTCCCGATCATGCTGCCCTGCACGCGCTCTACAGCGAACATAACGGTTGGTTGAAAAACTGGCTGCGTACCCGCCTGGGCAATGCCGCCGATGCCGCCGACCTTGCCCAGGACACCTTTATCCGGGTATTGAATGCACGCAATGCAGACACCATTCGCGAGCCGCGCAGCTACCTGGGCGCCATCGCCCATGCGCTGATGATCGACAAGTTTCGCCGCAAGGCGCTTGAACAGGCCTATCTGGACGAACTGGCGCTGCGCCCGGAGCGGGTCGCCGAATCACCGGAAAGCCGCTTGCTGATCCTCGAAACCCTGCTGGCGGTGGACCAGATGCTCGATGGCCTGGGCGAGCGCACGCGCTCTATCTTCCTGGCCGTGCAACTCGAAGGCCTGAGCTATGTGGCTACCGCCGAACGCCTGGGGATATCGGTGACCACGGTGAAAAAACACCTGATCCGCGCCATGACCCACTGCCTGCTGCTCACGGACGACTGACATGGCCCAGCCGCTGGACTATCGCACCCTCGAAGCTGCCGCCACCTGGTACGTGCAGCTCAACGCCGCGCCGCCCAGCGCTGCGCAGTTGCAGGCCTGGCAAGACTGGTTGGGCAAGAACCAGGCCCATGCCCAGGCCTGGGCGCGGGTCGAAAAGCTGCAGCGCCAACTGGGCCGGCTGCCCGCTGATGTCGCCCTGCCGACGCTTGCCGGCGTGCGCGCCCGGCGCCGCGCCGTGCTCAAGACCCTGGCGCTGCTCGTGGCCGTTGGCGCAACCGGCTGGGCGGTACAACAAAGTACCCCGGGCCAGGCGTGGATGGCCGAGCTGCGCACCGGCAAGGGCCAGCGCCGCCAGGTGCGCCTGGACGATGGCAGCCAGCTTGAACTGAACACCGACAGTGCCGTGGATATCCGCTACGACAGCCAGCAACGCCTGCTGCGCCTGTACAGTGGTGAGATCATGGTGCAAACCGCCCCTGACAGCGCGGCGCGCCCGTTCATGGTCGAAACCGCCGAAGGCCGGGTGCGCGCCCTCGGCACGCGCTTCAACGTGCGTAGCGACAATGGCCTGAGCCGGGTCAGCGTGCTCGAACATGCGGTACAGGTGCGCCCGCTCGACCAGCCGCTGCTGATGCTGCGCCTGGAGGCCGGGCAAAGCGTCAGCTTCAACCGCACGCAGATTGCTGCCGCCAGCACCGCCCTGCCCGGCACCGGCGCCTGGACCCAGGGCATGCTGACCGTGATCGAATGGCGCCTGGCCGATTTCATCAGCGAACTGCGCCGCTACCGCCCCGGCGTGCTGCGCTGCGCCGAGGGCATCGCTGACCTGCGCCTGTCAGGTGCGTTTCGCATCGACGACACCGACACGATTCTGGAAAACCTCGGCGTGTCGTTGCCGGTCAGGGTGCGTTACATGACTCGCTACTGGGTCAGCATTGAAGCTGTCTGAAGAAATTTCGTACAAAGGGTTGCCGATTTTCATTCTCATTCGGCTACGCAGTTAAAGCGGCAAATTTCGACCGCCCCTCTGCCCAGCCAATCGAAGGAAATCCTGCATGACCCCGACTTGTCCGCGCGCCCCTCGCCCGCTGGTTCGCGCTGTCCACCTGGCGCTGTTCGGCCTGACCCTGGCACCGTTGCCGCTGCTCGCGCTGCTGCCGGCCCAGGCCATGGCGCAAAGCGCCAGCACCCAGTTCCAGATCGCCCCGGGCCCGCTGGGCACTACCCTGAGCCTGTTCGCCACCCGCGCCAACATCACCCTGTCGTTCGATGCGCGCCAGACTCAAGGCCAGCAGTCGGCCGGCCTGCACGGCACCTACTCGGTCGAGGAAGGCCTGGCGCGCCTGCTCAGCGGCACCGGCCTGCAGGCCCAGCGTCAGTCCAACGGCGGCTACGTGCTGGTGCCCGCCAATACTGGCGCGGCGATGGAACTGGGCGCCACCAGCATCAATGCTCAAGGCCTGGGTGAAACCACCGAGGGTACGCATTCCTACACTACCGCAGCGACCCGTACTGCGACCAAGCTGCCGTTGTCGATCCGCGAGACGCCACAAACCATCACCGTGGTTACCCGCCAGCAGATGGACGATCAGGGCGCCCAGAGTATTTCCGATGTGCTGCGCAATACCCCCGGCGTCTCGGCGCAAACCTATGACAGCGACCGCACCGAGTTCACCAGCCGCGGCCTGGTGATCACCAACTACCAGTACGACGGCGTCAACACCGTGTATGACGGGGTGTACGGTGAAGGTACCGCGCATGTCGACATGTCGATCTATGACCGTGTGGAGGTGCTCAAGGGCGCCACCGGCCTGATGACCGGCTCCGGCGACCCGTCGGCCACAGTCAACCTGATCCGCAAGAAACCGACCGCGCAGTTCCAGGGCTCGCTCACCGGCAGTGCCGGCAGCTGGGACAACTACCGCGGTGAAGTCGATGTCTCCGGTCCGATCAACAGCAGCGGTAGCGTGCGTGGGCGTTTCGTCAGCGCCCAGCAGGACAAGAAGGGCTACCAGGACCATTACCAGCAGAACAAAGAGGTGTACTACGGCATCCTCGAGGCCGACATCACCCCGGATACCCTGCTGACCGTCGGTATCGACCAGCAGACCACCACCCCGCGCGGCAGCTCCTGGACCGGCAACCCGGTGTACTACACCGACGGCGGTCGCACTGACTTCTCCCGCTCGTTCAACCCGGGCGCCGACTGGAGCCGCCGCGACTTCCAGAACCGCACCTACTTCGCCTCGCTGGAACAGGCGCTGGCCAACGACTGGTCGCTCAAGCTCAGCGTCAACCAGTTGCAGAGCGATCACGACACCCGCCTGGCCTCGGCCAGCGGTGGCGCGCCGGATCGCAATGGTGACGGCATGTACTTTTTCTGGGGCCGCTGGGAAGGCCACCGGGTGCAGAACAGTGCCGACCTGAATATCTCCGGCCCGTTCACCCTGTTCGGCCGCCAGCACGACCTGGTCGTCGGCCTTGACACCAACCATTCGCGCCAGACCGGCGCCACCTGGGACACCGGCGAATTTGGCACGGTGCCCGGCAGCATCTTTGACTGGGACGGTCACATCGGCGTGCCGGACTTCCCGAAAAACGGCAAGTACGAACAGAAGAAAAGCCAGAACGGCGCCTACATCGCCACCCGCCTGCACCCGACCGATGACTTTTCAGTCATCCTCGGCACCCGGGTCAGCACCTTCAAGTACAGCGACAATTACGACTACGACGGCCTGAACCCGAACTTTGCCGACAGCCAGGCCAGCTACAAGCAACACGGCGTGGTCACGCCCTACGCCGGAGTGGTCTATGACCTGAACGACACCTACTCGGTGTACGCCAGCTACACCTCGATCTACCAGCCACAGAGCAACAAAGACAGCAACGGTGCCACCCTCGACCCGGTCGAAGGCGACAGCTACGAAACCGGCCTGAAAGCGGCCTACTTCGACGGCAAGCTCAACGCCAGCCTGGCGCTGTTTCGCATCGAGCAGGACAACGTCGCCGAGTCGATCGGCACCAACCCTGCGACCAATGAGGGCATCTACAAGGCGACCAGTGGCGCCACCACACAGGGCATCGAGCTGGAAGTGGCTGGTGAGCTGCAGGAAGGCTGGAACCTCTCGGCCGGCTATACCTACGCGCGTTCACGCGATGCCGACGAGCAGCGAATCTATGGCTTCCCGATGAGCACCAGCAAACCTGAACACCTGGTGCGGCTGTTCACCACCTACCGCCTGCCGGGGGTGCTGGACAAGGTGACAGTGGGGGGTGGAATCAACTGGCAGAGCGCGTTTTACGGCAAGATCTACAACCGCTCGATCGAGGATTACAGCTTCATCAAGCAAGGCGGCTATACCCTGGTCGATCTGATGACCCGTTATCAATACAACGAGCAGCTGAGCTTCACGGTCAATGCCAACAACGTCTTCGACAAGCGCTACCTGACCGGGCTGGGCAACTTCGACACCACCTACTACGGTGATCCGCGCAATGTGATGCTGACGACGCGCTGGGAGTTCTGAGGCCCCATCGCGGGGCAAGCCCGCTCCTGCGCACCGAATGCAGGAGCGGGCTTGCCCCGCGATGAATTCAACTCAATTGTCGAGCATCACCTGCAACGCCCGGCAATCCGCTGCATGCCAGTCGGCCAGCTCTGGCCAGGGGTTATCCGGCAGGTTCACCAGAATCGTCCGCGCCCCCGCCGCCCGGCCGCAGTCCAGGTCAAAGCGGTAGTCGCCGACCATGACCATCTCGCTCGGCGTCACCGCCCAGGCGTCGGCCAGCTTCAGCAAGCCGCCAGGGTGTGGCTTGGGCGGTGCTTCATCACGCCCGACCACGTGCTCGACGGCAAAGCAGTCGGCCAGGCCGATTGCCTCAAGGGTGATATGCGCAAGCTCCCGGGCATTGCGGGTAAGGATACCCAGCTGGCAACCGCGCGCCGCCAGCTCGCGGACCAGCTCCACGGCACCGGTAGCCGGGCGTGAACCAATCGCCAGCTCACGTTCATGCTCCAGCAACCAGGCGTGCTTGGCTGCGGCTTCATCGGCCGGCAGGGCCGCCAGGTGGGTGAGGATGTCGTGGGTCTGGGGAATTTCCAGCGCCACCTTGATCGCGGCAAAATCATGCACGGCAACGGTCAGGGTGCCGTCCATGTCGAACACCCAGTGGCGAATCTGCTGCAGGCTCATTGCCAGTCCTGGCGATGACGAATCAGGCCTTCCTGGCACGACGAAGCCACCAGTTGCCCGGCCTGGTTGTAGATGTTGCCGCGGGCAAAACCACGGGCATTGCCGGCCCACGGGCTGTCCATGGCGTACAGCAGCCACTGGTCGGCGCGCAGGTTGCCGTGGAACCACAGCGCGTGGTCGAGGCTGGCGATCTGCATGTCCTTGTGCCACACCGATTTGCCATGGGGCAGCAGCGAGGTGGTCAACAGGCCAAAATCCGAGGCATAAGCGAGCATGTACTTGTGCAGCGCCGGCACGTCCGGCAGGTTGCCGTCAGCACGGAACCAGACGTACTTGACCGGCTCGCCGGGCTTGGGGTTGAACGGATCCTCGGCAGTTACCGGACGCATTTCGATCGGCTTGGCGCAGAGCATCTTGTCGCGAATGGCTTCAGGCAGGCGATCGGCCATGCGCTTGGCCAGCTCGACTTCCGACGGCAGGTTTTCCGGGCCGACCACCTTGGGCATCTGGCTCTGGTGCTCGAAGCCTTCCTCGTCGTACTGGAACGAGGCGCTGCAGGTGAAGATGGTCTTGCCCTTCTGGATCGCCGTCACCCGCCGGGTGCTGAAACTGCCACCATCGCGTACGCGGTCGACCGAATAGACCACCGGCATGCTGGCGTCGCCCGGGCGCAGGAAGTAGCCGTGCAGCGAGTGCACGTGGCGCGCCTCCTCGACCGTCTGGCTGGCCGCCGACAGCGACTGGCCCAGTACCTGCCCACCGTACAACTGACGAAAGCCCAGGTCCTGGCTTCGCCCGCGGAACAGGTTTTCCTCGATCGATTCCAGGCTCAACAGGTCAACCAGATCGTCCAACACGTGGCTCATTCAAGATTCTCCAAGGCAATGCGCAACTGCGGCAAATAATACAGGGTTTGTCATTGCCGGCCCGTATGTTGTGCAATTCAGCCGCGCAGGGTGGCCTGCCACTGGGCGCGGTCGATGCGGTACAACACGTGCGCTCGCAAAGGGTCGCCAGGCTCTAGCCTGGGGTGTTCGAAGCTGCCGGCCAGGTCCTGCTGCATGCCGATGGCCTGCATGACTTTTTGCGATGGCAGGTTGCTCTCGGTGGTGAACGACACCACCTGCTCCAGGCCCAGTTGAGCGAAGGCGCAGCGCAGGCTTGTCCAGGCCGCTTCACTGGCAAAACCCAGCCCCCAGTGGCGCCGGGCCAGGCGCCAGCCGATCTCCACCGCCGGGGTAAAATCGGCGGCAAAACTCACGTTGAGCAGGCCGGTCATGCCGATAAAGGCGCCGGTGTCCTTGCGCTCCAGGGCCCACAGGCCAAAGCCGTATTCATTGAAGTGGCCGCGAATCCGGCCGATCAGCGCAGCGCTCTCGACCCGGGTCAAGGGTGCAGGAAAGTAACGCATGACCTGCGGGTCGGCGCACATCGCGGCGAACTCCCTGAGGTCGTCATCCTGCCATTGGCGCAACAGCAACCGTGCGCTTTCCAGTTGCAATATCGGGGTCATGCTCGGCTCCTTATCCACAGCCTGCTGTTTATAGCGTAGGTAACAACCTCAGCTCCAAGCTATTTTTCACATCCCTTTCACTGGTTCTGAACCTGACCTTTTCTACAGTGCGTTCACTCTTGAACCTGCCTGAAGTGGTCCTATGTCATCTTCCCACCTGACGCCTGCGCTTACCGCCAGCACTGCCACCCAGCGACGACGCGGCGCTCGCTGGCGCCAACCGCTGACCGGGCTGGGCCTCCTGCTCGCCCTGGTCATCCTTGCACTGTGGTGGACATCGAGGACACCGATCGTGGACCTGGGCAGCGACAATCAGATGCACAACAGTGGTGTTTACAGCGAATGGGCCAAGGGCGCGGTCATCGTCCTGATCCGCCATGCCGAACGTTGCGACCGTTCGCACAACCGCTGCCTGGGCGACCCCAGCGGCATTACCCTCGAGGGTAGCCAGGCGGCCAGCGACGTCGGTAACGGCATCCAGCGCCTGGGCCTGAACAACGCTCAGGTGCTGAGCAGCCCGGAGGTGCGCACCCAGCAAACTGCGCACTTCATGTTCGGCAAGGCGATCGCCAGCGAGGACTGGCTCAAGCAATGCGACAAGGGTTTTGCCGATGCCGCCTTCAAGCACAAGCGCGCCGACCATAACCTGGTGCTGGTCACCCACAGTGGTTGCATCGATCATCTTGAGCGGCAGTTGAATGTGCCCGGTGGTGAACGCTCCAGCGCCTATGCCAGTGCCTTGTTCGTGTCCATGGGCAGCAACGGCAAGGCGCGGATTCTCGGGCAGATGAACGCCAATGAATGGCGCAAACTTGTCGCCAGCGCAGGAATGTAAAGCATGCCGGGCCCCTCTCGCCGCGACTTCTATCTGACCAACCTGGGTTTGCCGCTGCTGCTGGCTGCCGTGGTTTTTTTGCTGTTCGACCTCACCAGCCTCGACCGGCTGATCAGCAACCTGCTGCTCGACCCGGCCAGCGGCCAGTTCCCGCTGCTGCACAACCAATGGTTCGAGAAAGCGACCCACAAGTGGCCGCGCATCTTGCCGAACTGGACCGGCGAGCTGGCAGTCATCGGCTCGCTGTTGTCGTTTATCTGGCCACGCTTTGCCGCTTATCCACAGTCCACTGCCAGCCGCATGTTGAACACCTGGCGTATCGCTGCGGTGCTGCGCTTGACCACCCGCTACCGACGCGACTTGCTGTTCGTGGTGGTGGCCTTCGCCCTGAGCACCACGGTCATCCATTACCTGAAAAGCCACACCAGCGTGTACTGCCCGGTGGAGACCACCCTGTACGGTGGCAGCGAGCTGCGCCAGGAATGGTTCGAGAACTTCAGCTGGCTGGACAAGGCCGGTGCCGGGCGTTGCTGGCCGGGTGGCCACGCCTCCAGCGGCTTTACCTTGCTGGCGCTGTACTTCGTTGCCCGACGCCATCGCTGGGCGCATGCGCGCAAACTGCTGGTGGCGGTGTTGTTGCTCGGGCTGGTGTTTGGCACCACGCGCGTGCTGCAGGGCTGGCACTATATGTCGCACACCTTCTGGGCAGGGATCTTCGTCTGGCTGACGACCTGGCTGACAGCACTGTTCTTTTACGGCCGGCTGGCATTACAGGCTCCCGCGCGGGTGGCGACCAGGGCACGCACGCAGGCATTGATCAACGCCACGCCAGCATCACTACGCCCAGAGTGACCAGGCTGATGCCGGCCCACTGGCGCAAGTCAAGCCGCTCGCCCAACAGGGTTACGCCAAGTACCGCCACCAGCACCACGCTAAGTTTATCCACAGGCGCCACCTGTGACGCCTGGCCCAACTGCAGGGCTCGGAAGTAACAGATCCACGAGGCGCCGGTGGCCAGCCCCGACAACACCAGAAACAGATAGCTGCGGGCCGGGATCGAACTCAGCGACTGGTACTGGCCGGTGGCATACAGAATCAGCGCCAGGCTGATCAGCACCACCACCGTACGCAGCAAGGTGGCGAAGTCGGAGTTGATGCCGCTGATGCCGACCTTGGCGAAGATCGCGGTCAACGCGGCGAACACGGCGGATAACACCGCCCAGAAAGTCCATGAAGCCAACACCATAAGTACGCCTGTGCAAGGGATTGCTACTCATTGTAGAAGCTGGCGTAACGGCCTTGGTAACTGGCAAGATCAGCTTCTGTCTCGCTCAAGACCCTGCCATGCCGCTGCCGCTGATCTACCACGACGACTACAGCCCGGAGTTTCCCGCCGAGCACCGCTTTCCGATGGACAAGTTCCGCCTGTTGCGCGACCACCTGGTCGCCAGCGGCCTGACTACCGACGCGGCGTTGCTACGCCCCGAGGTTTGCCCCAACGACATCCTCGCCCTGGCCCATGACCGCACCTATATCGAGCGCTACATGAACGGCGAGCTGTCGCGCGAAGACCAGCGCCGCCTTGGCTTGCCCTGGAGCGAAGCCCTGGCGCGGCGTACCGTGCGCGCGGTCGGCGGCTCGCTGCTGGCAGCCGAGCAGGCGCTGGAGCATGGCATCGCCTGTCACCTGGCCGGTGGCACCCATCACGCCCATTACGATCACCCGGCCGGCTTTTGCATCTTCAATGACCTGGCGGTGATCAGCCATTACCTGCTCGCCGCCGGGCGGGTGCACAAGGTGCTGATCTTCGATTGCGACGTGCACCAGGGCGACGGTACCGCGCGCATCCTCCATGACACCCCGGACGCGATCACCGTATCGCTGCATTGCGAGCAGAACTTCCCCGCGCGCAAGGCCGAAAGCGACTGGGACATCCCTCTACCGCGCGGCATGGGCGACCAGGCGTACCTGAAGGTGGTCGATGACGCGCTCAACTACCTGTTGCCGCTGTACCGCCCGGACCTGGTGCTGTACGACGCCGGGGTCGATGTGCACAAGGACGACGCCCTGGGTTATCTGCAACTGACCGATGAAGGCGTCGCCGCCCGTGACCAAAGCGTGCTGCGCCACTGCCTGGGCCGGGACATTCCGGTGGTTGGGGTGATTGGCGGTGGCTACAGCAAGGACCGCGAGGCCCTCGCCCGCCGCCACGGCATACTGCACCACAGCGCCAGCCGTGTGCTGGGTTACTCACAATGACTGTGGAACCGCCTGTGGATAACCTGCGGGAAAGCCCCTCAAGGCCTTTAACCACAGGGCCTTGAGGCCGCTGTACGTTTTTTGATCAGTGATTCCGGGCGCCGCGCTAAGGTAGAATGCCGGCTCTTTTTTCCAGCTTGCAGCCGACCATGACCGACACTTGCACCACCGACCGCCCACACGTTGCCATTATCGGAGGCGGGCCGGCCGGGTTGATGGCCGCCGAAGTGCTGAGCCAGGCCGGGGTCGCCGTCGAGCTGTACGACGCCATGCCCTCGGTGGGGCGCAAGTTTCTCCTGGCCGGGGTCGGTGGCATGAACATCACCCACTCCGAGCCTTACCCGGCATTCATCGCCCGTTATGCCGAGCGCACGCAAGACGTTGCCCGCCTGCTCGAAGGCTTCGATGCCGATGTGCTGCGCCAGTGGATTCACGACCTGGGCATCGAAACCTTCGTCGGCAGTTCCGGCCGGGTGTTCCCCCGCGACATGAAAGCCGCGCCACTTTTGCGCGCCTGGCTCAAGCGCCTGCGCGATGCCGGGGTCGTTATCCACACCCGCCATCGCTGGTTGGGCTGGAATGCCGATGGCAGTTTGCGAATCGCTTATCCACAGGGCGAGCTGGCGCTCAAGCCGACCGCCACCGTGCTGGCGCTGGGCGGCGGCAGCTGGGCACGCCTGGGCTCCGATGCGGCCTGGCTGCCCTGGCTGCAAGCGCAAGGCGTGCAGATCGCGCCATTGCAGGCGGCCAACAGCGGCTTCGAGGTCGAGGGCTGGAGCGCGCTGCTCAAGGACAAGTTTGCCGGCGCGCCGCTGAAGAACATCGCCCTGAGCCTTGCCGGCCAGGCGCCGCGCCTGGGCGAATGCGTGCTCACTGCCCAAGGCCTGGAGGGCAGCCTGGTGTACGCCTGGTCGGCGCAGATCCGCGAAGCGATCAACCGCGATGGCAGCGCCAGGGTGCTGGTCGACCTGCTGCCCAACCGGCCTGTGGATAAAATCCAGCAGGCCCTGGCCAAGCCGCGGGGTTCGCGCTCAATGGCCAAGCACCTGCACAGTCAACTGGGGCTGGACGGGGTCAAGGCGGCGTTGTTGCGAGAGCAGACCGATCAACCGACCTTTGCTGACCCGGCCTTGCTGGCGCGGGCGATCAAGGCCTTGCCGATCACCCTGGTGCGCCCTCGCCCGCTGGACGAAGCGATCAGCAGTGCCGGCGGAGTAACCTTCGAAGCACTGGATCAGCGCTTGATGCTCAAGCAGCTGCCCGGCGTGTTCTGTGCCGGTGAAATGCTCGACTGGGAAGCGCCAACCGGCGGCTATCTGCTGACTGCCTGTTTTGCCAGTGGGCGCAAGGCCGGGTTGGGGCTGCTGGAGTGGCTTAATGGCTGAATAATCGCGGGTCAAGGCTTGCGCTTGCGCGGCCCGGTATTGAAGGCCGGCACCTTGCGTACCGGCTTGGCCTGCGGCGCTGCCGCTGGCGCTTCAGCGCTGTCCATCCAGCGCCCGAGGCTGCGCTTGCTGCTGCTTTCCTTGGGCTTCTTCGGCTTTTTCGGCTTCTTCAGCACCTGGCCGCTGGCATCGGTCATCGGCACCTTGTGGTCCGGAATGAAATCCGGCTCTTCGTGGCGTGGCAAGGTCTTGCGGGTCAGGGTTTCAATCGCCGACAGCAGCTGCACTTCGTCGGCGCACACCAGCGAAATCGCCTCACCGCTATTGCCTTTGCGCCCGGTACGACCGATGCGGTGAATATAGTCCTCGGCGACGATCGGCAGGTCGAAGTTGACCACCAGCGGCAGGTCGTCGATATCCAGCCCGCGCGCCGCCACATCGGTGGCGACCAGGATCTGGATCTCGCGGGCCTTGAAGCTGTCCAGGGCACGCTGGCGGGTTGCCTGGGGCTTGTCGCCATGAATGCCGTCGGCATTGACGCCCTGGCCACGCAGGCGCTCGACCAACTGGTCAACGCCATTGCGGGTCTTGGCGAACACCAGCACCTGCTTCCAGCGCTGCTTGCGCATCAGGTGGCTGAACAGCTCCGGCTTGCGCTTCTTGTCCACCGGCACGATCCACTGTTTGACCGTACTGGCGGTGACATTGCGCGGGCTGACTTCGATGCTCAGCGGGTCATTGAGGGTCTGCGCGGCCAGTTGGCGGATCTCGTCAGAGAACGTCGCTGAGAACAGCAGGGTTTGCCGGCGTGCCGGCAGGGCGGCGTACACCGCGCGCAGCTCTTCGGCAAAACCCAGGTCGAGCATGCGGTCGGCTTCATCGAGCACCAGCGCCTGCAACTGGTTGAACTTGACTGCGTTCTGGCGGAACAGGTCGAGCAGCCGGCCCGGGGTGGCCACCAGCAGGTCGATGCCCTTGCGCAGCTTCATCATCTGCGGGTTGATGCTGACCCCGCCGTACACCGCATAGGTGCTCAGCGGCAGGTGCTCGGCGTACTCACGAATGTTGGCGTGAACCTGTTCGGCCAGTTCACGGGTCGGCACCAGCACCAGGGCGCGCACCGAGTTGCTGGCGACCTTGGCCCCTTCCAGGGTCAGGCGTTGCAGCAGCGGCAGGGCAAAACCTGCGGTCTTGCCGGTGCCGGTCTGGGCGGCGGCCATCAGGTCGCGGCCGGCCAGTACGGCAGGAATGGCCTGGGCCTGGACCGGTGTCGGGGTGTTGTAGTCCAGGCGCTCGAGCGCGCGCAGCAAGGGTTCGATCAGGCCGAGTTTGGCGAAAGTCATGGCAATACCGTCAGGGGAATTCAGCAATGGCGGCAGTTTACCTTGTTCAGGCCCGGCGCGTGCCGCCATCGCTATCAGCCTTGCGGTGCAAAGCGTACCTTGAGCAGGCGATCGAGCCCTTCACCCAGGTAGAACGAAAACGGCCTGCCGCTCTGGTAGGCAATCGCACGACATGCCGCGAATGCTTCGGGATCGCTGCGGATGAAAAACAGGTAAGGCTGATCCCTGACAGTGCCAATTTTGCCGAACTCGAACACCAACCGGTCGATAGTCTCCGGGCGCTGGATCCGCACCCGCATATCGCCCATTTCCAGGCGCTCAAGCAATCGCTGCTCATCGAACGACAATTGCGCCGGCGCCCGCAGTTGTAAACCGCTGGGCATGCGCAGTTTCATCTCGCCACGCAGATCGGCGCCACTGACATCGAACTCGGTCACCTCGAAGGGCAAGGCGCCATTCAGCCTGGCGCTAGCCTCGCAGATCATATCGGCCTGCGGCTTTTGCGCAGTCGCCTGCTCGTTGCGCCGCAGTTGCACATCGATTTGCGAAGGAAAGCTGAAGTGCAGCGCCAGCGACATCTCGCCAAGCGCGACGACTTCAGCGGGCGCCGGGCCAAAATCGTAAACACCCAGGCCCACCTGACGCGCCTGACGCATGTCGACCAGCAGCCGGCCAGTGGGCCGAACCTCTTCCCGCGCAGGCTCGAATGACTCGAACAGCGCCCGCAGTTGCTGACGCTGCCCGGCGTCCAGGGCATCCTTGGCAAAACGCACCTGCAACGCTTGCCGGTTGCCGGGCTCAAGACGCAGTTCGAGCTTGCCCGCCGGGATCGGCCAGGGGGCCATGGCTTGGCGCACGGCCTGCAAATAGGCGGCCTCGATTTCGAAACTGTTTTCCAGAGAGATGGGTTCCTGGAAATACAGGGTCATGAAGGTTTGCTTACCGTCGTACAGCATGACCACGCCCATTACGAGCAAGGCCACACAAGCAAAAATCTTCACTGCCTTCCTGGCAAAACGTCCTTTCATTTACACAGTTCACCTTCCACTTCGCCAACAGTTTTGGCTTTTTCCACTGCCGGCCGGCGCCACTGCGGCACACCGATCAGCACAACGGCGCCAATGATAACCGCCATTGCCACGCATTCCTCGAAACCAATTTGCTCGCCGGCAAAAACGATCCCCAGCAACACCGCCACCGCCGGGTTGACGTAGGCATAACTGGTGGCTGCGGCCGGGCGCACATGCTTGAGCAGGTACATGTAGGCGCTGAAGGCCAGGATCGAACCGAAGAACACCAGATAGGCCAGCGCCCCCCAGCCAGCGGCGGTAGGCATCTGGGTCATGCGTTCGCCACTCAGGGCGCTGCCGAGCAGCAAGACCACGCCACCGACAAGCATTTCTGCGGCGCTGGCCATCGGCCCGGCGGGCAGCGGCAGGCTTTTGCTCCAGACCGAACCGAAGGCCCAGGAGGCGGCGGCAAACAGGATCAGCGCAGCGCCGACCGGGCTGGCCTGCAGGTTGGAGCCGAGGTTGAGCAAGGCGATGCCGACCAGGCCGAGGACAATCCCGGCCCATTCCAGACGGGTGTTGCGATGGCCCCAGAGCAGGCCGAACATCAAGGTGAACAGCGGCACTGTGGCCACCGCCAGCGCTGCCACGCCTGAAGCTACACCGGCATGTTCAGCCAGGGTTACGCCGCCGTTGCCGCAACTGAGCAGCAATACGCCGATGACACTCGCCGCCCGCCATTGCGGCCAGGTCGGCGCCGGCACGCCGCGCCAGCGCAAAAAGCCGTAGAGCAAGGAGCCGGCAATGACGAAACGCACCCCGGCCATCAGCAACGGCGGCCAGGATTCGACGCCGATGCGAATCACCAGGTAAGTCGAGCCCCAGACCAGGTACAAGGCGAGAAAGGCACCGATCAAGACTAACGGGAAGCGACGGGAGGCAGGCATGGGGGGCTCGAATTATGGGTGTCGGGCAGTTAGTTTAGAAAGGCAGCGCAGTAAACATAAGTTACAAAACCTGTTTAAACGAACCGTACACTTTTGAAACAACGGATCTTTTGGCCTTGCGCCTTGGAATCAACAACCCGCCCCTGGAAACCCATGGACAAATACGATCGCATGCTCCTCAGCGCCCTGCTGGACAACGGCCGCGCCTCCTTCGCCGAGCTCGCGCGCAAGGTCAATCTCTCCGCTCCGGCGGTGGCCGAGCGGGTGGCCAAGCTTGAGGCCAGCGGGGTGATTACCGGCTACCAGGCCAAGGTCGACCTGGAGAAGATCGGCCTGCCGATCCAGTGCGTGATCGAACTGCGCCTGGCCAGCCATGGCAACCAGCAAACCTACGAAGAACTCACGCAGATTCCGCAACTGACCGAGTGCCACCGGGTGACCGGCGACCCCTGCGTGATCATGCAAGCGGCAGTGGGTTCGATGCCGGAACTCGAAGAGCTGATCAACCGGGTCGCCCGGTTCGGCTTCAGCAAGACCTCGATCATTCTCTCCAGCGCCGTGGAACGGCGCTTGCCGCTGGGCCACCTGGAACACAACGGCAAGAAGGCCTAGCGATAGGTTTTCAGCGCTTCGCCGATCTTCGCCGCGGGGACTTTCTGCAGGCTGCAGAACAATTGGTGGGAAACGCCGTTGACGCCCTGCTGGCGCAATTGTCCGGCCAGGTGCTGGGCGAGGTTGGCGGCCATTTCGGCATCGGCCATGGCCCGGTGCGCGGTGCCGGTGTCAGGCAGGCCGGCCCAGCGGGTCAGGGTGCCCAGCTTGTGGTTTGGCGCCGAGGGCATCAGGCGCCGCGCCAGCAACATCGAGCAGGCGAAACGCTGACTACGGCTACGGCCGATCTGCGCCAGCTCGTAGTCCCAGAACTTCTGGTCGAACGAGGCGTTGTGGGCGAGCATCGGCGTATCGCCAACGAACTCGGCTACTTCGTTCATCACCCGGGCAATTGGCGGCGCGCTGCGCAGCATGGCGGTGGTGATACCGGTCAGGCCGGCGACAAACGCCGGTACCGGTACCCCGGCATTCATCAGGCTTTGGTAGCGCTCGACGATGCGCCCGCGTTCCAGCATGACCACCGCCACTTCGGTGGCGCGGCAACCGGCGCCGGGTGAAATGCCAGTGGTTTCAAAGTCGATGACAGCGATACGTTCCAAAACGACAACCTCAAAAATCTTAATGCTTGAGCAGCAGGCTGCCCTCGATGGGCACATATCGGCTAGCAGCGCGAATCAGTGAGTTGGCGGTCAGCCCCGGCACGCCATAGGCAACGGCCTGAATGCCGTGACGGCTGATGACCCGTTCCAGCAGCAGGTCGAAATCGCCGTCGCCGGAGGCCAGCACCACCTCATCGACCCGCGCGGCGGCATCGATCACATCGAGGGTGATGCCCACGTCCCAGTCGCCCTTGGCCGAGCCGTCGCTGCGCTGGATGTAGGGTTTGAGTTTGACCGTGAAACCGAGGTTGCGCAGGATCTGTTGAAACTGCTGCTGCTTGCTGTCGCCGCGGTCGATGGCGTAAGCCACCGCCTCGACGATCTGCCCGTGCTGGCTGATATCGGCCCACAGCGCCGCGTAGTTGAAGTGGCAACCGTAGGCCTGGCGCACGGTGTAGTAGAGGTTTTGCACATCGGCGAATACCGCGATCTTCTTCACCGCTTTTCCTCATGGCGCCACGGCGCTGTTGCCGGCCGCCGCACACCGGGGCCGTTTCGGCGCCCAGTATGCCAGCCCGCGGGCCATGCGGGTAAGCGCGGTCAGACGAAGCTGTCGTCGTCGCCGCCGAAGAAGCCGCCATCATCGCTGCCGTAGTCGGTGTCGATGAAGCCGCCCTGGTCGTTGCCATAGCCGCCGTTGTCGGCGGTCAGGCGCTGCTCGTCGTTGCTGCCCCAGCCGCCGCTATCGCTGGCGGGTGCTGGTTCTTCCTTGATCACTTCGACCACCTCTTCAGGCTGCGAGTGATGGTTGAACAGGCTGCTGATGCCCTGGGCCAGCATCACCCCGCCGGCCACGCCTGCAGCAGTTTGCAGCGCGCCACCAAGGAAGCTGCTGGCACCGCCGCGGGCCGGGGCCTGGGCGGGAGCTGCGTTGAAGCCCTGCTGCTGGGCCGGCGGGTTGAACGAGGGGCGCGACGGTTCGCGCCAGCCGCCACCACTGGCAGGAGCGCTGGCCGCCGCCTGGTTTTGCACCGGCTGCGGGTCGCGGGTGCCGCTGCCGAAGATGCTCGACAGGAAGCCGCCACTGCTGCTCGGTGCGGTAGCGGCTACCTGGGCCTTGGCCTGTTTGAGCTCGGCCTGCAGTTGCTTGTTCTGTTCATCCAGGCGCTTGAGCGCCGCTTCCTGCACCAGGATCGCCTGGGCCATGTAGTAAGGCGCCGCCGGTTGCTGCTGCAGGTGCTCGCCAATGCGCGCCTGGGCCTGGGCATCACGCGGCACGGCCGGATCTTCGGCCTGCTTGAGCCGACCGAACAGGCCGTCGATCAGGGTTTGTTCTTCACTGTTCATGGGCAACCTCACTGCAAAAGCGGAAAAACGGGTACCGGTAAAATGGGGTGCCGAGGCGCCAGATTCAACACAAGCCGGGATTAAACTTTCTTCAGGTTGGCCAGCGCCTGGGCTAAAGTGACGCCCTGCTTTTATTCAATGCGATATCGACCGATGAATCCGCTTAGTGTTCTGCGCGACTCCCTGTATTTCTTCCGCCGTCACCTGCTGAGCATTGCCCAGTTGTGCCTGCCGCTGGTGGTGCTCGAAGCCCTGTGCGCCCAATTGCTGTACCAGCAACTGGGCAAGGACGCCTCGCCAGGCTACGGCATGCTGGTCAGCCTGCTGTTCTACCCGCTGTACAGCGCCGCGCTGATCCTCTACCTCGACAGCCGCAGCAACGGCTACGCCCCGCTCAAGCGCAACCTGCTGGCCATGGCCTTGCGCCTGTGGCCGTCGTTTGCGCTGATGGTGATGCTCAGCTCGTTGCTGATCATGGCCGGCGCCGCGCTGTTCATCATTCCCGGCATCTGGGTGATGATCCACCTGGTGTTTGCCGAATACGCCCTGGTATTGCGCGGCCAGCCACCGATCGAAGCCATGCGTACCAGTTTCCAGATGACCACCGGCAACTTCTGGCGCATCTTCAGTTGCGTCCTCGGCGTAATGGCAGTGCTGTGGCTGATCGACGGCCTGAGCATGATGCTGGTGCCCGAGCCGTCGCCGCTGGCGCAACTGGCTCTGGATAGCGGCAACGGCTTTTTGCAGCTGTTCAGCACCGTAGTGATGTTCCGCCTGTACATGCTGGTCAGCGAACCGGCGACAGAGCCACCGCTGTCCTGACTGGTTAGCCGATGACCCGACTACTGCGCAACGCCCTGCTGACCCTGCTTGTTGTGATCGCCCTGCTGTGGCTGCTGGCCAGCCAGCTGAGCTGGCAACCTGAACCGCGCGAGAGCCTGGCGGTCAGTTGCCGGGCCAGCACGGCGGCGCTGGTACCCGGCCAGGTGCTCAAGGTGATGACCTGGAACGTGCAGTACCTGGCCGGCAAGCGCTACGTATTCTGGTACGACCAGGGCCGCGGCGACGATACCCGCCCTACCCCTGAAGACCTCGCCTTCAACCTTGATGAAGTGGCGCGGGTAATCCGCGCCGAGCAGCCGGACATCGTCCTGCTCCAGGAACTGGACAACAACGCCAAGGCCAGCGGCTACCAAGACCAACTGGCACTGCTGCGCGAACGGCTGGTGGATATTTACCCCTGCGCGGTGCAGGCCTACGACTGGAAAGCCGATTTCGTCCCCGACTGGCACATCTTCGGCAGTGTCGGCCGCAGCCTGGCGACCCTGAGCCGCTACCCGATCAAGCAGGCCGAGCGCCTGCAATTGCCGGTCGACGCCAGCAATGCCTGGCAGCGCTTGCTGCAACCGCAGCAGGCGATTGTTGCCAGCTACCTGCCGCTGCGCGATGGCGGTCAGCTGGCGGTGCTCAACACCCGCCTGGCGACCTTCGAAGCCGGCAGCGATATCCAGCGCCAGCAGGTGCAACAGGTGACGCGCCTGCTCGACAAGCTGGAAAGCCAAGGCACGCCGTGGTTGATCGGCGGCGACTTCAACCTGCTGCCGCTCGGCCAGTACCGCCGCCTGCCGGCCGAACTGCGCGGCCAGTACGGTGCCGACAGCGACCTGCATCTGCTCTGGGACAAATACCCGATGATCCCCAGCAACGCCGAAGCCAGCGGCGCCGACCGCGCGGCCTGGCTGACCCACTACCCCAACGACCGCAACCTGCAAGGCCCGGACCGCACCCTCGACTACCTGTTCCACAGCCCCAAACTGCAGCGTCTGGGGGCACAGGTAATTCAGCAGGACACCCTGGAGATTTCCGATCACCTGCCAGTGACGGCGCGCCTGCTGTTGCCGGCGCAGCCGTGACTACTTGCGCGGCTTGGCCCGCGCCGTGGCTTCGGCCACCAACGGGTCATCCGGCCAGTAGTGCTTGGGGTAGCGCCCTTTGAGGTCTTTCTTCACTTCGGCATAGGTACTGCGCCAGAAGTTGGCCAGGTCCTGAGTCACCTGTACCGGCCTGCGCGCGGGCGACAGCAAATGCAGCAGGACTTGCTGACGGCCCTGGGCGATGCGCGGAGTTTCGGCCAGGCCGAACAGTTCCTGCAGACGCACGGCGAGAATCGGCGGGGTTTCGCTGTAGTCCAGGCGAATGTTCGAACCCGAGGGCACACTCAGGTGCACCGGCGCCTGCTCATCCAGGCGCTGGGGCAGCGGCCAGGGCAGCAGGTTGCGCAAGATCGACGCGAGGTCGAGCTGGGCAAAATGGCTCAGGCGGGTGACCTTGCCCAGGTAGGGTTGCAACCACTCGGACAGGTTCGCCAGCAGCGCGGCATCACCCAGGTCCGGCCACTCGCTTTCACCACGGCTTGCCAGGTCGAGCTGGCGCAACAGCGCCACCCGCGCCTGCCACTGGCGCAGCTCGGGCGTCCACGACAGCAACTCCAGACCCTTGCGCCGCACCAGTTCCAGCAGTGCCTTGGCGCGGGCGTCTTCATCCAGGCCGGTCAAAGGCTCGCGGCTGAGCACCAGCTCGCCGACCTTGCGCTGACGCTCGGCACGCAAAACGTTCTCGCGTTCGTCCCAGTCGAGGATATCCAGGCTGCGCACCTGTTCGGCCAGCACCCCATCGAACAGCGCCGGGTCGAAATCGGCGGCCAGGTAAATGCGCTCCTCGCGCTGGCCCTGACGGCTGCCCAGATCGGCGATCACCAGCCACGAATGTTTCATCAAGGCATCGGCTTCGCCAAACAACGCAGCGCGACCGTTGGCCAGGCGATATTCCGCACCGCCGGCACGCCGCTGCTGCGCAACGCGGTCGGGATAAGCCAGTGCCAGCAGGGCGCCGAGCCAGCGCGAATGCTCGGGGTCGGCGACGGCTGCAGTGGCTTTGCCGCGCAGGTAACCGCGGTACTGACGGGCCAGTTGCCGGGCGCGCTGCACACCGCCCTGCGCGCCTTTGGCCGCGCGGGTTTCGCCGCTGAGCAGGGCCAGGCGGCTATGCAGGTCGGCACCGCCGCCGCGCAGAATGTCGCGCTCACCGAGCAAGGCGGCGACATCGCAGGCCATGTCGGCCAGGCCCAGGTCCTGGCCGCGCAACAGCAGGTGGGCGATGCGCGGATGCGCCGGCAGTTCGGCCATGGCCTGGCCGTGGGCGCTGAGGCTGTCCGGGCTGTCGGCCTTGAATGCGCCCAGGCGCTGCAACAGCTCCAGCGCCTGGCCATAGGCGGCCGCAGGCGGTTGGTCGAGCCAGCGCAGTTGTTCGGGGGTAACGCCCCAGCGCGACAGTTGCAGGGCCAATCCAGCCAGGTCAGCCTGGAGAATTTCGGCCGCGCCATAGGCCGCCAGTTGCTCGTGCTGGGCTTCGGACCACAAGCGATAACACACGCCGGGCTCCAGGCGCCCAGCGCGGCCAGCACGCTGGGTGGCGCTGGCGCGGGAGATGCGCTGGGTGTCCAGGCGGGTCATGCCGCTGCCAGGATCAAAGCGCGGCACCCGCGCCAGGCCCGCATCGACCACCACGCGCACACCGTCGATGGTCAGGCTGGTCTCGGCGATGTTGGTCGCCAGCACCACTTTGCGCAGGCCGGCGGCTGGCGTGTCGATGGCGGCGCGCTGGGCATTGAGATCGAGCTCGCCATGCAGCGGGCACAGGAGGATATCGCGGCGCTCGCCCAGGGCCTCCTGCAGTGACTGATGCACGCGGCGAATCTCCGCCTGCCCCGGCAGGAACACCAGCACGCTGCCCGACTCGTCGCTGATGGCCTGCAGCACCGTATCGACCACCCGCGGCTCGATGAACTCGCCTGCCTGGAACGGCCGGCTCCAGCAAATATCCACCGGGTACATGCGCCCTTCGCTGCTGACCACCGGAGCATCGTCGAGCAGGCTCGACAGGCGCTCGCCCTCAAGGGTCGCCGACATCAGCAGGATTTTCAGCGGCGGGTCGTCACGCAACAATTCGCGACCATTGAGGCTCAGGGCCAGGGCCAGGTCAGCATCGAGGCTGCGCTCGTGGAATTCGTCGAAGATCAGCAGGCCCACTCCGTCCAGCGCCGGATCGGCCTGCAGGCGGCGGGTGAGAATCCCTTCGGTGACCACCTCGATGCGCGTGTTCGGCCCGACCTTGCTGTCCAGGCGAATGCGGTAACCGACCGTTTGCCCGACCTGCTCACCCAGCTCGCTGGCCAGCCGTTCGGCCGCCGCCCGCGCCGCCAGGCGCCGAGGTTCGAGCATGAGGATGCGCTGCCCGGCCAGCCACGGCTCATCGAGCAGCGCCAGCGGTACGCGGGTGGTCTTGCCGGCGCCGGGGGGCGCTTCGAGCACTGCCTCGTGGCGCTGGCTCAAGGCGGCGCGCAAGGCTGGCAGTACGGCATCGATCGGTAATGATTTCATGGTGGCCCTCAAACAATCCGCCGAGTATAACGGCGAACCGAGCCTGCCTTATCATGGTCTTAGCTGTAGATACAGGCTCTTTGCCTGTATCTTTGTCGCCTTCATTCCGGAGACTTCCATGCGTATTCCCTCCCGTGTCATTGGCGGCGTCGTGATCGCCACCCTGCTGAGCCAACTGACCGCCTGCGGCACCCTGTTCTTCCCCGACCGGCGCGGCCAGATCGAAGGCAAGATCGACCCGGTGGTCGCTGCCCTCGACGCCATCGGCATTCTTTTCTATGTGATCCCGGGCCTGATCGCTTTCGGCATCGACTTCGCCACCGGCGCCATCTACCTGCCCGGCGGCACCACCGCCCAGGTCGCGCCTGAAAAACTCAATGAAGCCATCAGCGCCGACGGCAAGGTCGACAACAGCAAGCTGCAGGCTATTCTCGAAAGCGAACTGGGCCAGCGCCTGCCGCTCAACGACCCGCGCCTGATCCAGCACAAGGGCAGTGTCGAGCAACTGGCCATGTACGGCCTCAAGCCCGCTGCTTGAACTCTGACAGGAAGCCACTTTAGGCATGACTCCCTCGGCTGAACACCAACGCCTGCTGCGCCTGGCCACCCGCGCATCGCTGGCGGTGGCCAGTATCCTGATCCTGACCAAGGCGCTGGCCTGGTGGCTCAGCGGTTCGGTCAGCCTGCTGGCCGGGTTGACCGACTCGGCCCTCGATGGCGTCGCCTCGTTCCTCAACCTGCTGGCGGTGCACTACGCCCTGCGCCCGGCCGATGACGACCACCGTTACGGCCACGGCAAGGCCGAAGCCATGGCCGGCATGGCCCAGGCGCTGTTCATCGGCGTCAGCGCGGTGTTGATCGGCGTGCAGGCGGTTGAGCGGCTGCAGAATCCGCAGCCTCTGGGTGACACCGGCATCGGCATTGCGGTGATGCTGTTGTCGCTGGTGCTGACCATTGCCTTGCTGATGCTGCAGGGCAAGGTGATCCGCATCACCGGCTCGACCGCGGTGCGCGCCGACTCACTGCATTACCGCTCTGACCTGCTGCTCAACGGCAGCATCCTCGTTGCCCTGGTGCTGGCGCGCTTTGGCTGGCCACAGCTGGATGCAATCTTCGGCCTGGGCATTGCCCTGTACATCCTCTGGAGCGCCCTGCAGATTGCCCGCGAGAGCAGCTCGATCCTGATGGATCAGGAGCTGCCCGGCGACATCAGCGATCAGATGCTGGCGCTGGCCTGCAGTGTGCCGGGGGTGCGCGGCGCCCACGACTTGCGTACGCGGGTGTCGGGTAGCCACTGGTTCGTGCAGCTGCACCTGGAGTTGCCCGGGGACCTGCCGCTGACCCAGGCCCACGCCTTGTGTGACCAGGCAGCGGCGGCGATCAACAGCAAGTACCCCAAGGCTGAAGTGCTGGTGCATGCGGATCCGGTGCTGTGAGGCCTTGCCAGCGATGGGCTGCGCAGCAGCCCTGGGTCAATTGACGCTATAACCTCGCCCGCTCAAACAAGCACCCTGCGCCCGCCGATAGTTATCGGCCACCTGCGCCGACGGCGCGTAGCTGGCCGCAGCCGGGTCAAAACCGGTCTGCTGCACCGCCCAGCGATGGCATTCGTAGCGGTCGCGATCAAGCTGCTGCGGGCTCTGGCCCTGCGCGGGATAAGCAATCACGTCATAACCTGGGCCGCTTCGGGCCGGCGTACTGGCCGCCGGCGGGTTGACCACCACATACTCGCGGCTGTCTTCCAGGTACTGGTAATACGTCCCTGCCGCCAGAAAGAACAGCGCACTGCCTATCCACACTTGCTGGGCATAGTCGGGCAGGTAGTTGACCCGCACGCCATAGGGCGGAGTCACCACTACATAGCGCGGGCCTTGCGGGCGATACCAGTAACCGCCGGAATAGAAGTAGTCATGCCCGCGATAGGGTACTTTCCAGTACTGCTCGGGGAAGTGTTCGATGGTTTGCCCCGGGCGGTATTGCGGCCCCGGCCCCCAGCCATTGCCGTGGCCATTCCCATGCCCGCCGCCACCGGCGTGGTAATAGCGGTTGTCGTTGCGCCGCGGGATATCCTGGTAATAGCCGGTGCGTGGCTCCTGGGTCTGGCGCACTTCATCGGGCCGCGACTGCAGGGGTGAAGCTCCCTGCCCCTCAGCCAGCAGCGGCAGATTGACACTCATGCACAGCACACCCACACCCGCCATACGCCAGACACGCGACTTCATACTTTCCTCTCGGACCGATAACAAGGGGCCTGTGATTACTCTATCAGGCCGTCTGCCAGGGGTTATCGGCCGCCAGATGAAATTTGAGTAATAAAAAAGGGAGACCCTGGGGTCTCCCTTTGAGAATTTTGTCCGTGCTCGGCGCTTGTGACACCGGCTCACCTCACGCCGTCTTGTGGACAGTGTGTAGCCCGGGGGCCGAGCACAACCTGGTGGGGTTGCTGGCCGCAGCTGGCCTGATTCGGCCCGCCGCACTGGACTGATGTCCGGGCAGTGATTCTGGTGATAAGAATACGGCGATGGCAGCGGCAGAGGATTGCGAAGATTGCTCATTTAAATATCACTTGCGCAATTTTTGCCTACAGATTGATAATTCGACGCAATCGAAACAGAAAAGGCCAATCCCATGAGCAAGCTCGACCGTTATGACCTGAGCATTCTTGCCGAATTGCAGCGCGACGCGCGTATCTCCAACCAGGAACTGGCCGAACGCATCGGCCTGTCACCTTCGCCCTGCTCGCGTCGGGTCAAGCAACTGGAAGACGACGGTTATATTGCCCGCCAGGTCGCCCTGCTCGACCGCAAGAAGCTCGGCCTGAGCCTGACCGCCTATGTGCTGATCGGCATGGACCGGCACACTCCCGAGCGTTTCGAGACCTTCGAGGCGGCGATCCGCAGCCTGCCGCAGGTGCTCGAATGCAGCCTGGTGACCGGGATGGATGCCGACTACCAACTGAAAGTCGTGGTGCCCGACATGGACCATTACCAGCAGTTGCTGCTCGGCCACCTGACCCGTATCGAAGGCGTGACCAGCGTGCGCTCCAGCTTTGTTCTCAACCAGGTACTGGCCAGCACCGAACTGCCGCTCACGCACCTGCGTTAGTCAGGCTGGCAACGGCGGCGTATAATCGCGCGCCTCAACCTGCCGGAGAGTATCGATGGATCCTGCGTTGTTCGAAGAATGGATGATGACCATCCTGGTCACCATCCTGATTGGTTTCATGGGTTTTATCGTCTGGGACCTGGCGAAAAAATCCAAGGCCGGCAAGTTCGGCACCTTCATCCTGTTTTTCGTGCTGGGCCTGGGCATCCTCGCCTTCATCATCAAAAGCGTGGTGATCGGCTTTATCGAAGGCGTCTAAAGCCTGGCCGGTACTTCCCGCCACTGGCCCTGATCGAGGCCATCCAGGCTCCAGTCGCCGATCCGCACGCGCACCAGGCGCAGGGTCGGCAAGCCGACGGCAGCGGTCATGCGCCGCACCTGACGGTTGCGCCCTTCCTTGATGACCAGCTCCAGCCAGCTTGTCGGTACGCTTTTGCGAAAGCGTACCGGCGGGTTGCGTGGCCACAGTTCGGGCTCGTCGAGCTGACGGGCCTGGGCCGGCAAAGTCGGGCCGTCGTTGAGCTCGACGCCATCGCGCAAACGCTGCAGTTGCTCCTCGCTCGGCTCCCCTTCTACCTGTACCCAATAGGTTTTCGCCAGCTTGTGCCTGGGGTCGGCGATCCGCGCCTGCAACTGGCCGTCGTTGGTCAACAGCAGCAGGCCCTCGCTGTCACGGTCCAGCCGCCCAGCCGGGTAGATGCCGGGGATGGCGATGAAGTCCTTGAGGGTCGCGCGCCCTTCGCCGTCGCTGAACTGGGTCAGCACGTCAAAGGGCTTGTTGAACAGGATCAACCGCGGCTCGGCCGGCGGCGCCTTGGCGTGGCGACGCGGGCCGGCGGGTTTGGCCGCGGGGCGCCGCGGCTTGGAGCGTGGGGGTAACGACATGGGGCCTCAGCGGAACGGCGGCTCGTCAAAACTGCGCAGTTTACGCGAGTGCAGTGAGTTGAGCTCGGTACGCAGCAGGTCGAGGGCAGCGATGCCGATCTTCAAGTGCTGGCTGACCGCCCGGTTGTAGAAGGCGTTGGCAGCCCCCGGCAGTTTGATCTCGCTGTGCAGCGGCTTGTCGGAAACGCACAGCAAAGTGCCGTAGGGTACCCGCAGACGATAGCCCTGGGCGGCGATGGTGCCGCTCTCCATGTCTACCGCCACCGCCCGCGACAGGTTGATCAACGGCCGCTCCTGCGCCCAGCGCAACTCCCAGTTACGGTCGTCGTAGGTCAGCACGGTGCCGGTGCGCAGGCGCTTTTTCAGCTCGTCGCCACGCTCGCCGGTCACTTGCGCCGCCGCTTCCTGCAAGGCCAGTTGCACTTCGGCCAGGGCCGGAATCGGAATGTTCGGCGGCACTACCCGGTCGAGAATCCCGTCGCGGCGCATGTAGGCGTGGGCCAGCACGTAGTCGCCGATGGTCTGCGATTGGCGCAGGCCGCCACAGTGGCCGATCATCAGCCAGCAATGCGGGCGCAGTACCGCCAGGTGGTCGGTGATGTTCTTGGCGTTGGACGGGCCGACGCCGATGTTGACCAGGGTGATGCCGTCGCCATCGGCGGCGATCAGGTGGTAGGCCGGCATCTGGTAGCGGTGCCACACCACTCCGGCAACCAGGGCCTGCGCTTCGCCGTTGTCCATGGCCTTTTCGATGATTACGTTGCCGGGCAGGACCATGCGCACGAAGCGCGGGTCGTCACGCAACCGCTCGAGGCCGTGGCTGATGAACTGGTCGACATAGCGGTGGTAGTTGGTCAGCAGGATCCACGGCTGCACATGGCGCCAGTCGCTGCCGGTGTAATGCACCAGGCGGCGCAGGGAAAAATCCACCCGCGCGGCGTCGAACAGCGCCAGCGGCAGCGGGTCGACGTTGGCCCAGTCGTACAGGCCGTCAGCGATGCCATCGGTGGCGGCAGAAAGATCGGTGCTGGGGAACACCCGCGCCAGCGCCGCAGCCGTAATGCCCGTACCGGCCAGCTCATCGCCCTGCTCGACCACATAGGGGTACGGAATGTTCTGCTGACTGACGCCCACTTCAACCGTGACGGTGAAGTCGCGCATCAGCGGCTTCAATTGCTCCAGCAGGTAAGCCCGGAACGCCGCCGGCTGGGTCACGGTCACGCTGTAGGTGCCCGGCAACTGGACCTTGGCATAGGCGCGGGTGATCGCCGGCACTTCGCCATGGTACTGGTAGGTCAGGCGCAGCTCGGGGTAGCGGAACAGTGCGCGCTCCTCGGCATCCGGCTCGGTACGGTCCTTGAGGTAGCGCTTGAGCGCCTGGCTCAGGGCCGCGGTGGCTTGTTCGTGCAGGGCGGCGAGGCGATCGACGGCCTGCTCGGCGGTTGCTACGACAACGAAGGCTTCATCAGTACGGCTCACAATGTACTTCCTGTCTGACATGCATACGCCCATCTTGCCTATATCCGGCGGCAAAGGCACGCACGTTAGAGCGGCCAGTTCGGGGTCGAGCGTTGCACCAGCGCGGCGACGTCGACGCCACGGGGCAGTACGCCATACACCCGGCCATTGCCGCCCAGGCGGCTGGCAATAAAGGCATCGCTGACCGCGGCGTTACCGGCTTCGAGCAGCAGCTTGGCCTGCAGGCCGACGGCGATGTCTTCGGTGAGCTGGCGGGCGCGGTACTGGATGTCCGCGGTGTCGGCAAAGGCCGCCTTGAGGTTACCGATATGTGCGGCCAGGCGCGGGTCGCCGTGGCCATCACCGAGCTCGGCGAACAACGTGTCGAGCACACCTGGCTCCTTGGACAGTGCCCGCAACACGTCCAGACACTGGACATTGCCCGAACCTTCCCAGGTCGAGTTGACCGGCGCTTCGCGGTACAGCCGCGGCAGGATGCTATCTTCGACATAACCGGCGCCGCCCATGCATTCGGCCGCTTCGTTGATCATTGCCGGCGCACGCTTGCAGATCCAGTACTTGCCCACGGCGGTAATCAAGCGGGCAAAACGCGTCTGGTGCGGATCATCCGGCTGGTCGAGGGCGCGGCCCATGCGCAGGCTCAGGGCCAGCGCCGCTTCGCTTTCCAGGGCCAGATCGGCCAACACGTTCTGCATCAATGGCTGCTCGGCCAGCAAGCGCCCGCCGACCTGGCGATGGGCACAATGATGGGCAGCCTGGGTCAGGGCCTGACGCATCAGGGCGCTGGAGCCGACCATGCAGTCGAAGCGGGTCATGGCCACCATCTCGATGATGGTCGGCACGCCGCGGCCTTCTTCGCCGATCATCCAGGCCAGGGCGCCACGGAACTCGACCTCGCTGGAGGCGTTGGAGCAGTTGCCGAGCTTGTTCTTCAGGCGCTGGATATAGAACTGGTTGCGGCTGTCATCCGGGCGGTGGCGCGGCAGCAGGAAGCAGCTCAAGCCCTTGTCAGTCTGCGCCAGGGTCAGGAAGGCATCACACATCGGCGCCGAACAGAACCATTTATGCCCGACCAGCTCATAGGCCTGTCCCGGGCCGGGTGCTCCCACCGGATAGGCGCGGGTGGTGTTGGCACGCACATCGGTGCCGCCCTGCTTCTCGGTCATGGCCATGCCCAGGGTCACGCCGGCCTTGTGGCGATCGCCGAGGTTGCGCGGGTCGTATTCGGTGGCCAGCACTTTCGGCAGCCAGTACTCGGCCAGCTCAGGTTGCAGCTTGAGCGCCGGCACCGCGGCAAAGGTCATGGTCAGCGGGCAACCACTACCGGCTTCGGCCTGGCTGTGCAGGTAGGTCATCGAGGCGCGGGCGACATGCGCGCCTTCACGCGGGTCGGTCCACGGCAAGGACGGCAGGCCATGCTCGATGGCCGTGCGCATCAGTTCATGATAGGCCGGATGGAACTCCACCAGGTCGATGCGATGGCCATAACGGTCATGGCTGCTGAACTGCGGCTTGTTCTGGTTGGCCAGAAAGCCTGCGGCCATCAGCGGCCCGCCGGCCAGGGCACCGTACGCGTCGATGCGCTCCTGCGCCCAACCCGCCCCGTAGCGCCGCGACCATTCCTGCAGTGGCAGGTCGATGCGGTACAGGTTGGCCCCGTCCAGGGACGGTGGCTGGTTGGTGACCTCATGGGTTTCAGCGTACTGGTGCAGGTTCATCGAGGGGCCTCCTGGATCCTGGCGTGACTGAATTTTCAGTGAATCACGCCCTGCCCCCCTGTCAAAGTGACAAAAACGCCTAACTAGCCGTGGTTTAACCCTGGCCGAGGCATGCCCAACTGCGCCTGGGGCGGGCTCAAGGGCACGCTCAGGTTCAGCTCGAAACGGCTGCCCAGGCCCGGGTTGGATTCGTGCTGCAGGCGTGCACCGATCAACTCGACCAGCTGCCGGCAAATCGCCAGGCCAATGCCCAAGCCGCCGTATTCACGGGTCATCGAACCGTCGACCTGGAAGAAGCGCTGGTACAGCGTGGCTTCGTCCAGGCAGTCAAAACCGATGCCGCTGTCGCTGACACTGATGCTCAGGCCCAACAGGTCCGGCCCCAGCCGTGTGCCGCGGGCCTGCAACATGACTCCACCCTGGTGGGTGAATTTGATGCCGTTGTCCATCAGGTAACCCAGGCACATGGCCAGCTTGTGTCGATCGCCGATCAGTACGTCAGGCAGCTCCGCCGGGATATCCAGGCTCAGGTACAAGCCCTTGGCCATGGCCGGCGCGGCGTATTCGGCACGCACTTCCTGCAGCAGCGAGCGCAGGCTGAACGGTGCATTTTGCGCGCTGAGGCGGCCGGCCTGCAGTTCGGTGAGGATGAGGATGTCATCGACCATGCCCATCATGTCCTGGGCCGCGGAGCTTGCGGTGTGCTGGTACTGGGCCAGCTCGCCGTCCAGCGACATGGTCTGCATCAGTTCCAGCGAACCGATCACACCGTTCATCGGCGTGCGCAGTTCGTGGGTGACGGTAGCCAGGAACTGGTCCTTGAGACGGTTGCTGTTGGCCAGCTCGATGTTCAGCTGTTCCAGGGTACGGCCGGTTTCGCGCAGGGTCCGGGCCTGCTCGTCGCGCATGCTGTTGATGCGGTCGGCCAGGGCCAGGGACAACAGGCCGACCTCCAGCGCCGAACCGATCTGGCTGGCATACATGGTCAGGAACACGTTCGGCAGGTAACCCAGCACCATCAGGGTGTTGACCAGGCCGCCGAGCAAGAATGCCGACCAGGCGATGATGAAGTAGCGGGCCACGCGCAAACCACGGCGCCAGGCGAAAATCCCGGCGGCGAAAATGCACACGGTAAACAGCAGGGCCAAGGCGGTGGCCAGGCGCAGGGCAACACCGTAGCTGCTGGTCAGCGACAACAGCATGACCAGCGCGCCGCAGCCCATCAGCACCTTGAGCACTGCATCGAAGACACGGCTGTGATTGCTCAATTGCAGGAAACTGCGGGCAAACTGGCAACCGAACAAACCTGCCGCGCCGATGAACATCGGCGTGGCGGCGTTCGCCCACCAGGGACTGTCCGGCCAGAAATACGCCACGCCAGCGCCGTTGACCGACACCTGGTACAGGCCGAACGAGGCGATGTAGAGGATGTAATACAGGTAACTGGTGTCGCGTACGCTCAGGTAGATGAACAGGTTGTACACCAGCATCCCCAGCAATACGCCGTAGATCAGGCCCAACACGTACAAGCGGGTGGGCTGTGCTTCGAGGTAAGCCTGGGCCGACCACAGGGTCAGCGGCGCTTGCACCGAACCTTCGCTGTGCAGGCGCAAATAAGCGGTGGTGGTCTGGCCGGGGGTGAACGGTAATTCGAACAGGTAGTTGTTCTGTTTGATCTGCCGGCTGGCATAGGGCAAGGCGTCGCCGGTGCGCTGGGCCAGGTGGAAGGTGCCGCTGGCGTCGGCCAGGTAGAGTTCCAGGTGATCGAGCGGCGGGTAGGCCAGTTCCAGCAACCAGGCGCGGGGCGCAGCCGAGGGCAAGGCGGTGTAGCGCAGCTGGACTTTCAGCCAGAACACCGAGGTGGAGTAACCGGCGTTGAGGACCTCGGCCCGGTGCGGGCGAAAATGCTCGGCGAACGAGGGCGCACTGACCTGCGCAATGCTGGCATTGCCATCGCGGTCTTCGAACACTTGCATCACTTGCCCCAGCGGCAAGCTGCGGGTGGAGTCGTCGAAATCGACCGCCGGGGCCAGTAACGGCAACCAGCCCAGCACAACAATCAGCAAATAGCGCATACAGCCCCAGCATGGCCTGTCCCGGTCGCGTCGCGTAGCCTCCTGTCCGTTTGAGGCGATGCAATCCGGCAGTAACCGTTATCGGTTTATTCGAGCACTCTAGCATAGCTTTCCGAGCCTGCCAGATGCCACTGAAAACTTTACGCCGAAGGCTCTAGAACGCCACTTTCAGCGATTTCACAAGTACAGTTCAAACGCCCGTTGAAAAATCCCCGGCGCCGGGGCGGACCCAGCAAAAGCGTTTGGTGATAAGCTCGCGCACCATGAATACCTACAGCTCCCGCCCCGTTGTCCTCTGTCTCTCCGGCCACGACCCCAGTGGCGGTGCCGGCTTGCAGGCAGATATCGAAGCCCTGATTGCGCAAGGCTGTCATGCCGCTCCGGCCGTGACCGCCCTGACCGTTCAGGATACCGTCAATGTCACTGACTTCCGTGTCCTCGACCGCGAGTGGGTACTGGCCCAGGCCAATGCCGTGCTTGCCGATTCGACCGTAGCGGCGGTCAAGCTGGGCATGCTCGGCTCGACCGAAATGGTCGATACCGTGGTCGAACTGCTCAGTGCCCACCCGCACCTGCCGCTGGTCTGCGACCCGGTCCTGCGCGCTGGCGGCGGTGGCCGCCTGGGCAAGGATGAAGTCGGCTACGCCATGCGCGAACGCCTGCTGCCGCTGGCAACCATTGCTACCCCCAACCTTCCCGAAGCGCGCATCCTGGCCGAGCTGCCCGACGGCAGCGCCGATGAATGCGCCGAAAAACTCCTGCCGTTTGTCAGACACCTGCTGATCACCGGCGGTCACGGTGACGAACACGAAATCCACAACCGCCTGTACAGCCGCGACGGCCAGCGTCATACCTGGACCTGCCAGCGCCTGCCCGGCAGTTACCACGGTTCCGGCTGCACCCTGGCCAGCGCCCTGGCCGGCCGCCTGGCCCTTGGCGAGCAACTGCAAAGCGCGGTGCGTTCGGCCCTGGACTACACCTGGCGAACCCTGCGCGACGCCGAGCAACTGGGCAAAGGCCAGTACGTGCCGCGCCGCCTGCCCCTGGATTTCTGTTCCTGATCTTCGCTTGAGGTCTACACCATGAAGTTACGCGGCCTGTATGCCATCACTGACAGCCAGTTGCTGGCCGGCAAGTTCCTGCCCTATGTCGAAGCGGCGCTTGAAGGCGGCGTGACCTTGCTGCAGTACCGTGACAAAAGTCAGGACGAGTCCCACCGGCTGCGCGAAGCCGAAGCCCTGGCCGAGCTTTGCGCACGCTACAAGACCCAACTGATCATCAACGACGATGCCGAGCTGGCCGCGCGCCTGGGTGTCGGTGTGCACCTGGGCCAGACCGATGGCCCGCTGACGCCAGCGCGCACCCTGCTCGGCCGCAACGCAATCATTGGTTCAACCTGCCACGCGCAACTGGACCTGGCCGAGCAGGCCGCCCGAGAAGGCGCCAGCTACGTCGCCTTTGGCCGCTTCTTCAACTCGGTGACCAAGCCGGGCGTGCCCGCCGCCGACATCGCCTTGCTGGAACAAGCGCGCACCCGCATCAAGCTGCCGATCTGCGTGATCGGCGGCATCACCCTCGACAACGCCGCCCCGCTGGTCGCCCACGGCGCCGACCTGCTGGCGGTGATTCATGGCCTGTTCGGCGCCGACAGCACGCAGGAAGTCACCCGCCGTGCCCGCGCCTTCAACGCCCTGTTCGCATCTGCCTGATTGAGAGAGCCCATCATGTCTCGTTCCGAAACCCTGTTTGCCAACGCCCAGAAACACATCCCCGGTGGCGTCAACTCGCCGGTGCGGGCGTTCAAGAGCGTTGGCGGCACGCCACTGTTCTTCAAGCATGCCGCTGGCGCCTATGTCACCGATGAAGATGACAAACGCTACGTCGACTACGTTGGTTCCTGGGGCCCGATGATCCTTGGCCACAGCCACCCGGACGTGCTCGACTCGGTGCGCA
Source organism: Pseudomonas sp. SORT22 (assembly GCF_018417635.1). Lineage (NCBI taxonomy): Bacteria > Pseudomonadati > Pseudomonadota > Gammaproteobacteria > Pseudomonadales > Pseudomonadaceae > Pseudomonas > Pseudomonas sp. SORT22. The sequence continues at coordinate 873,373 of NZ_CP071007.1, read as the reverse complement.
AGCAGCTGGAACACGGTTTGTCTTATGGCGCGCCAACCGCCATGGAAACCGAAATGGCCGATCTGGTCTGCTCGATCGTGCCCTCGATGGAAATGGTCCGCATGGTCAGCTCCGGCACCGAAGCGACCATGAGCGCCATCCGTCTGGCCCGTGGTTACACCGGCCGCGACAGCATCATCAAGTTCGAAGGCTGCTACCACGGCCACTCCGACAGCCTGCTGGTCAAAGCTGGTTCCGGCCTGTTGACCCAGGGCGTGCCAAGCTCCGCCGGCGTGCCGGCAGCCTTCGCCAAACACACCCTGACCCTGCCGTTCAACGACATCGACGCGGTCGAGAAGATGCTCGCCGAAGTCGGCCAGGAGGTCGCCTGCATCATCGTCGAGCCGGTAGCCGGCAACATGAACTGCGTGCCACCGGCGCCGGGCTTCCTCGAAGGCCTGCGTACGCTGTGTGACAAGCATGGCGTGGTGTTGATTTTTGACGAAGTGATGACCGGTTTTCGCGTCGCCCTGGGTGGCGCCCAGGCGCACTATGGTGTTACTCCGGACCTGTCGACCTTCGGCAAGATCGTCGGCGGCGGCATGCCGGTCGGTTGCTTCGGCGGCAAGCGCAAGATCATGGAACAGATCGCGCCGCTGGGTCCGGTCTACCAGGCCGGCACCCTGTCGGGCAACCCGCTGGCCATGGCCGCCGGCCTGACCACCCTCAAGCTGATCAGCCGCCCGGGCTTTCATGACGAGCTGAGCGCCTTCACCAGCCGCCTGCTCGATGGCCTGCAACAGCGCGCCGATGCTGCTGGCATCCCGTTCGTCACCACCCAGGCCGGTGGCATGTTCGGCCTGTACTTCAGTGGCGCCGACGATATCGTTACTTTCGATGACGTCATGGCCAGCGATGCCGAGCGCTTCAAGCGCTTCTTCCACCTGATGCTCGAAGGTGGCGTGTACCTCGCGCCAAGCGCCTTCGAAGCCGGCTTTACCTCGATCGCCCACGGTGACACCGAGCTGCAGATCACCCTGGATGCGGCTGAGAAGGCGTTTGCCAAGCTGTAATTCAGTGGACCATCGCGGGGCAATCGTGCGCCTGCAGGCGCACGATTGCCCCGCGATGGGGCCTTGCAAAGCAGAAAATCGAGTAAAGACTTTGTAAGGTAGGCGCTGCTTATCCCATAATGTGCCACCAGACACTTTGGCCGCAGCTTTGCAGAGGTATGTCGATCCCCATGAACCGCACCGGCCGCGCCCTCGCCCTGGGCTGCCTGTTGCTTCTTCAGCCCCTGCTGGCCACGGCAGGCGGTAACTCGTTGCTGATTCCGGCAACGGGCCGCTGCACCCTCGATTCCCAGCCCGAAGACCTGCCGCAAGCCCTCGCCGCCTGCCAGGACGCGGCAAAGTCCGGGGATGCCCAGGCCCAGTACGAGTTGGGTGAGTTCTACTACGAGGGCACCAACACCCCGCGCGACCTCAACCAGGCCCTGAGCTACTTCGAGCAAGCCTCGCTGCAAGGCCACGCCGAGGCGCAATACCGCCTGGGCAGCATGTTCTACAAGGGTGAAGGTGTGGCGGCCAACAATGTGCAGGCCTACATCGTGCTGAAGATGGCGGCGGTCAACGGCGCCGAAGATGCCCTGGACATGGCCGACGAGGTGTCTGCGAAGATGCCCCGCGATGAACTGGAAGTCGCCACCCAGGTGCTGGGGCAGATTTTCCGCAAGTACCTGCTGGAGCTGCAGACCGCCGAAGGCCGCACGCCCTTCTCGCCGCTGCCCTGATCCCCGCTTACTTTTCCGGCATTGGCATCGGGAATGGCATTACATTGCCAGTACCGCGTGCTTCGCTGATCTTCGGCGTGCCCAGACGCTCCACCTCGTCGATACGCACGATCGAATGCATCGGCACAAAGCTGCGCACCACGCCTTCGAACTGGGCCTTGAGCTTTTCTTCGCTCGGGTCGACCACCACCTGGGTGCGCTCGCCAAAGACAAACTCCTCGACCTCAAGGAAGCCCCACAGATCGCTTTGGTAGATCTGTTTGGCGTACATCTCGTACACCTGGCCCTGGTTGAGAAAGATCACTTTGTAGATCGGAGCTTCGCGTTTGGTCATTTTGGGCGGGGACAATCAAGGGTGGTAAAGAAGTCGCAAACTATAACATAGGCACCGGGCCGACAACGCTAGGATCCACGGCGCCGGCCCCTTATAATGTGCGGTTCTTCGAATTACCAGATGATCTCCCATGGCCAAGAAGCTTTACATCGAAACCCACGGTTGCCAGATGAACGAGTACGACAGCTCGCGCATGGTCGATCTGCTGGGTGAACATCAAGCCCTTGAAGTCACGGCCCGCGCCGAAGACGCCGACGTCATCCTGCTCAACACCTGCTCGATCCGCGAGCGTGCCCAGGACCGGGTGTACTCCCAGCTGGGCCGCTGGCGTGAACTCAAGGACCTCAAACCGGACATGGTCATCGCCGTCGGCGGCTGCGTGGCCAGCCAGGAAGGCGAGTCGATCCGCAAGCGCGCGCCCTATGTCGACGTGGTCTTCGGCCCGCAGACCCTGCACCGCCTGCCGGAGATGATCGACGCCGCACGCACCACGCGCCTGCCGCAGGTCGATGTGTCGTTCCCGGAGATCGAAAAATTCGACCACCTGCCCGAGCCACGCATCGACGGCCCCACCGCCTATGTCTCAGTGATGGAAGGCTGCAGCAAGTACTGCACCTTCTGCGTGGTGCCCTACACCCGCGGCGAGGAAGTCAGCCGGCCGTTCGACGACGTGCTGGCCGAGGTCATCCACCTGGCCGAGAACGGCGTGCGTGAAGTCACCCTGCTGGGGCAGAACGTCAACGGCTACCGCGGCCAGACCCACGACGGCCGCCTTGCCGACCTTGCCGAGCTGATCCGCGTGGTCGCCGCCGTCGATGGCATCGAGCGCATCCGCTACACCACCTCGCACCCGCTGGAATTTTCCGACAGCCTGATCCAGGCCCACGCCGAGGTGCCGGAGCTGGTCAAGCACCTGCACCTGCCGGTGCAATCGGGCTCCGACCGGGTGCTGGCGGCGATGAAGCGCAACCACACCGTCCTCGAGTACAAGTCCAAGCTGCGCAAGCTCAAGGCGGCGGTACCGGGCATCTGCATCAGCTCGGACTTCATTGTCGGCTTCCCCGGCGAAACCGAGAAAGACTTCGAGCAGACCATGAAGCTGGTGGCCGACGTCGGTTTCGATTTTTCCTACTCGTTCGTCTACAGCCAGCGCCCGGGCACCCCGGCCTCGGACTTGCCGGACGAAACCCCGGAAGAACTGAAAAAAGAGCGCCTCAAGGCCCTGCAGCACCGCCTCGACACCCAGGGCTTCGAGATCAGCCGACAAATGGTCGGTACGGTCCAGCGCATTCTGGTCACCGACTACTCGCGCCGCGATCCTGGCCAGTTGCAGGGGCGTACCGAGAATAATCGTATCGTCAACTTTCGCTGCGACAATCCCAAGCTGATCGGCCAGTTCGTCGATATCCATATCGACGACGCGCGCCCACACTCGCTGTTCGGCTCGCTGGCCCACTGAGCTGTCCTGCCGGGCCTGGTTACAGGCCCGGCGACCCTTGATCGTTTCAGCGCTTTCGCCCTGCAGCGGCTAGGGTTATCCTTGAGACCATATCCTTTGCCGTTGGGCGGCTGAAAAACGACCTTGAACGCACCTATCGAACCACTTCGTTTCATCCTCGAGCCTTTCGAGGCCCATCGCTTCGCCAACCTGTGCGGGCAGTTCGACGAGCATTTGCGCCTGATCGAACAGCGCCTGGCCATCGAAATCCGCAACCGCGGCAATCAGTTCGAACTGATCGGCGAACCCAAGCACACCTCCTCTGCCGAGCAACTGCTGCGCCGCCTCTATCGCGAGGCCAAGGCCACCGAGCTGTCGCCGGAAATGGTCCACCTGTACCTGCAGGAATCGGCCGTCGAAGAGCTGGAGAACCCGGCCGTCAACGAAGTCAGTGTTTCCTTGCGCACGCGCAAGGGCATGATTCGTCCGCGCGGGCTGAACCAGCAGCGCTACGTGAAGGAAATCCTCGGCAACGACATCAACTTCGGCATCGGCCCGGCCGGTACCGGCAAGACCTACCTGGCCGTGGCCTGCGCGGTTGATGCCCTGGAGCGTGAACAGGTGCGACGCATCCTGCTGGTGCGTCCGGCGGTCGAAGCGGGTGAAAAACTCGGCTTCCTGCCCGGCGACCTGGCACAGAAGATCGACCCGTACCTGCGCCCGCTGTATGACGCGCTGTACGAGATGCTCGGCTTTGAACACGTGGCCAAGCTGATCGAACGCCAGGTGATCGAGATCGCACCGCTGGCCTACATGCGCGGGCGCACCCTGAACAACAGCTTCATCATCCTCGACGAAAGCCAGAACACCACGGTCGAGCAGATGAAGATGTTCCTCACCCGCATTGGTTTCGGTTCCACCGCGGTGATCACCGGTGACATCACCCAGGTCGACCTGCCGCGTGGCACCAAGTCGGGCCTGGCCCATGTCATCGAGGTGCTCAAGGGCGTGCCGGGCATCAGCTTTACGCACTTCCAGCCCAAGGACGTGGTCCGCCATCCGTTGGTGCAGCGCATTGTCGAGGCCTACGAGCGCTTCGACAGCCAGCAGCAGAACCCGACCGAAGGCAAACACCGCGATGCTTGAGCTCGATCTGCAGCTGGCAAGCGATGCGAACCACCCGACCGAAGATCAATTCCGCCAATGGTGCGAGCTGGCCCTGCGCCAGCGCACGGCCGACTCGGAGATGACCATCCGTCTGGTCGATGAAGCCGAAGGCCGCGAACTGAATCACACCTGGCGGCACAAAGACTACGCCACCAACGTGCTGTCGTTCCCGGCCGATGTGCCTGACGAGTTGCTCGACATTCCGCTGCTCGGCGACCTGGTGATCTGCATCGCCGTGGTCGAACGCGAGGCTGTCGAACAGGGCAAGGCGCTCGAGGCCCACTGGGCGCACCTGGTCATCCATGGCTGCCTGCACCTGCTGGGCTACGACCACATCGACGACGATGAGGCCGAGGAAATGGAAGCACTGGAACGAACGTTGCTTGCTGAACTGGGTCATCCGGACCCGTACGCCGACGACGAACACGACGACAATTCAACACTGATATCTGCAAAGGATCACGAGTAACCGCCATGAGCGAAGATCGATCGAGCAACGGGCAAAAGTCCTGGCTGGGCAAACTGACCCAGGCTTTTGCCCACGAGCCGAAAAACCGTCAGGAGCTGCTTGAGCTGCTGCGCGAAGCCCATCAGAACAAGCTGCTCGACAGCGAGGCGCTGACCATTGTCGAGGGCGCCATCCAGGTCGCCGACCTGCAGGTGCGCGACATCATGGTGCCGCGCTCGCAGATGATGAGCATCAAGGCGACCCAGTCGCCGCGTGAGTTCCTGCCGGCGGTGATCGACGCCGCCCACTCGCGCTACCCGGTGGTCGGCGAAAGCCACGATGACGTGCTCGGCGTGCTGCTGGCCAAAGACCTGCTGCCGTTGATCCTCAAGGAGAACGGCGACAGCTTCAACATCAAGGACCTGCTGCGCCCGGCCACCTTCGTGCCCGAGTCCAAGCGCCTGAACGTGCTGCTGCGCGAGTTTCGCGCCAACCACAACCACATGGCCATCGTCATCGACGAGTACGGCGGCGTGGCGGGCCTGGTGACCATCGAAGACGTCCTCGAGCAAATCGTCGGCGACATCGAAGACGAGCATGACGTCGAGGAAGACAGCTACATCAAGCCACTGCCCAGCGGCGACTTCCTGATCAAGGCGCTGACGCCGATCGAGAACTTCAACGAGTTCTTCGACAGCCAGTTCTCCGACGACGAGTTCGACACCGTCGGCGGCCTGGTGATGAGCGCCTTCGGCCACCTGCCCAAGCGTAACGAGACCACCGAGATCGGCCCGTACCGTTTCCGTATTCTCAACGCCGACAGCCGCCGGATTCACCTGCTGCGTCTGACCCCTATCACCCGTTAAGGACAACCATGCGCTGGATCACCCGCCCCGGCTGGCCCGGTAACCTGCTGGCCGTGGCGGCCGGTGCAATCACCACCCTGGCCCTGGCGCCGTTCGACATCTGGCCGCTGGCATTGCTTGCGGCCGGCCTGTTCTACCTCGGCCTGCGCGAGCTCAGCCCGCGCCAGGCCCTGGGCCGCGGCTGGTGCTTCGGCTTTGGCCTGTACGCCGCCGGCACCAGCTGGATCTACGTCAGCATCAATACCTACGGCGGCGCCACGCCGCTGCTGGCCACCGGGCTGTTGCTGGCGTTCTTTGCCGCCATTGCCTGGTTCTTCGCCCTGCCCGCCTGGCTCTGGGCGCGCTGGCTACGGCGCAACGAGGCGCCGTTGGCCGATGCCCTGTGCTTCGCCGCCTTATGGGTCGGCCAGGAGGCGTTCCGCGGCTGGTTCCTTACCGGTTTCCCCTGGCTGTACTCCGGTTACAGCCAGCTCGACGGCCCGCTGTCGGGCCTGGCGCCGCTGGGCGGCATGTGGCTGATCTCGTTCTGCCTGGCGCTGTGCGCGGCGCTGCTGTGCAACCTGCCACGCCTGCGCGCGCGCACGTCGTTTCTGGCGGTGGCCGTGGTCTTGCTGCTGGCGCCCTGGGCCATCGGCCTGGCGCTGAAAAACCACGCCTGGACCAGCCCGGCGGGCAAGCCGCTGACCGTTGCTGCGCTGCAAGGCAACGTCGAGCAGGAAATGAAGTGGAACCCCGAACACGTCAATGCTCAACTGGCCCTGTACCGCGACATGAGCTTCAGCTCCAAGCCGGTCGACCTGCTGGTGTGGCCGGAAACCGCGGTGCCGATCCTCAAGGACCAGGCCCAGGGCTACCTGGACATGATGGGCAACTTCGCCGCCGAGCGTAATACCGCCTTGATCACCGGGGTTCCGGTACGTGAAGTGGTGCACGAGCAACGCCGCTATTACAACGGCATCACTGTCACCGGCGAAGGCGATGGCACCTACCTCAAGCAGAAACTGGTGCCATTTGGCGAGTACGTGCCGCTGCAGGACATGCTCCGTGGCCTGATCGCCTTCTTTGACCTGCCAATGTCGGACTTCGCCCGTGGCCCGGCCGATCAGCCACTGTTGCAGGCCAAGGGCTATCAAATCGCGCCGTACATCTGCTACGAAGTGGTTTATCCGGAGTTTGCCGCAAGCCTGGCGGCCCGCAGCGATATCCTCCTGACCATCAGCAACGACACCTGGTTCGGCACCTCGATCGGCCCCCTGCAGCATCTGCAGATGGCGCAGATGCGTGCCCTGGAAGCCGGCCGCTGGATGATCCGCGCCACCAACAACGGTGTCACCGGCCTGATCGACCCGTTCGGGCGCATCACCGCACAGATCCCGCAGTTCGAGCGTGGCATCCTCTATGGCGAAGTGGTGCCGATGCAGCAACTCACCCCGTACCTGCAGTGGCGCTCCTGGCCATTGGTGATTCTCTGCGCGCTGCTGCTGGGCTGGGCCCTGCTGGCCAGCCGGATCGCCAAGACCGTCTAGTAGAACAGCTTGTAGCCGAGCAGGCCGACTGCCTCATTGAGCAGTTGGCCGCTCTGCCACAACGACTTGCCTTCCGGCAGCCAGCCACCGAAGGGCCGGGCATGGTCACGACCCAGAAAGCCCACCGGTGCCGGCACCACGACAAACCCCGCCTGCTCGAAGCTCCAGCGTGAACGCTGCATGTGCCAGGCCTGGGTCACCACCACTACGCGCTTGATCCCCAGAGGCTGCAACAACTCGGCACTCATCTGCGCGTTTTCCCAGGTGGTACGGCTGCGTTCTTCCTTCCAGCGTACGCTCACGCCCAGATCGCGTTGCAACGAGTCGGCCATCAGCTGTGCTTCGCTGGGCGGCGTACCGTAATGCAGACCGCCGCTGGTCAATACTGGCAACCCCGAGGCCTTGGCCAGCTGCGCGGCGTAACGCATGCGCTCCATGGCCACGCCCGTGGGCTGGTCCTGCGAGTCCCAGGCAGGGTCGCCGCGCTCGCGCCCGGCCCCGAGGATGACGATGGCATCGGCCTGTTGCGCAAGCCCCACCCACTGGCTGCGGGCCAGTGCCGGCTCGCTTTCCAGTTGCCGGGCAGCCTGCTCCACCACGATCGGCAGGCTCATCAGCCACAAGCCGCCCAGGCCCAGGACAAAGCACAGGGTCGACAGCCGCGGCCAGGATTTGCGCAGCCACCAGGCAGCAATCAGCAAAAGAAACAGGATGCCGGGCGGCATGATCATTTGTTTGATGAGATAGCGAATGGGCACAGGACACCTCCTTGGAGGTGCGCAGCCTAAGAGGAACGGCACCTGGCAACAATAGTCAGGTGCCGCTCCGGGAAGTTTTTGCTGCAGTGGCGCACTCCGCCTTGCGCCGGAAAAACCCGAACAGCTACTTGAAATGCAGCGTCCTGGACTTCGCTGTGGTAGCGGAGCGCTTGTCCTTGAGCCAGACAACTCTGGCCGCAGGTGGCGTCTCCACGTGTGGCAATGCGCCGACGCGTCCATGCCCGCCCTCCGGAAGGGATTCCAGATAGGCCTTGATCACTTCGAATTCAGCGCGGCTCAAACCACGCAACTCCAATTCAGCAGGCACTTCATCGCGTAATCGAACGGAGGTTCTGGCGACCTCGAGGGCCAGGCCCAGACGATCGATCAGCCGTTCGTAAAGCTCCGGTTTGGTTACTTGTTGCTGCGACTCTCCCATCCGTTCACCTCATTGAAGATAAATATATCTCCCCCCACACATGAGCTTAGCGTTACTCGCAAAAGCAGCCGGACGCCGCGACCAACGGCCCGCCGCGCCAAAGGCGGTGCAATCAGGGTTTCCCTCGGTGGACAGGGGTCATGTATGCTAGGGCGTTCACCATACTTGACACCGGATTGCCGATGCAGCGGTTTGATCGCTGCCTGGATAAGGTCTCCCATTTCTCAGCGCAAAGTAGCCATGCACGAACTCTATCAGCCCCGCGAAATCGAAGCCGCCGCCCAGTCTTACTGGGATGAGCAAAAGTCTTTTGAAGTCAGTGAACAGCCAGGCAAGGACACGTACTACTGCCTATCGATGTTCCCGTACCCAAGCGGCAAGCTACATATGGGCCACGTGCGCAACTACACCATCGGTGACGTGATCGCCCGTTACCAGCGCATGCTCGGCAAGAACGTCCTGCAGCCAATGGGCTGGGACGCCTTCGGCATGCCGGCGGAAAACGCCGCGATGAAGAACAACGTCGCCCCGGCCAAGTGGACCTACGAAAACATCGACTACATGAAGACCCAGCTCAAGAGCCTGGGCCTGGCATTCGACTGGTCGCGTGAAGTCACCACTTGCAAGCCGGACTACTACCGCTGGGAACAGTGGCTGTTCACCCGCCTGTTCGAAAAAGGCGTGATCTACCGCAAGAACGGTACCGTGAACTGGGACCCGGCCGACCAGACCGTGCTCGCCAACGAGCAGGTCATCGACGGTCGCGGCTGGCGTTCGGGCGCGCTGATCGAGAAGCGCGAAATCCCGATGTACTACTTCAAGATCACCGACTACGCCGACGAGCTGCTGGAAAGCCTCGACGAGTTGTCGGGCTGGCCTGAGCAGGTCAAGACCATGCAGCGCAACTGGATCGGCAAGTCCCGCGGCATGGAAGTGCAGTTCCCCTACGACCAGGCCAGCATCGGCCACGCCGGGGTGCTGAAAGTCTTCACCACCCGTCCGGACACCCTGATGGGCGCCACCTACGTGGCCGTTGCCGCCGAGCACCCGCTGGCCACCCAGGCCGCCCAGGGCAACCCCGAGCTGCAAGCCTTCATCGATGAATGCAAGAGCGGCAGCGTCGCTGAAGCCGACATCGCCACCCAGGAGAAAAAGGGCCTGGCCACCTCGCTGTTCGTCGAGCACCCGCTGACCGGCGAGAAGTTGCCGGTGTGGGTCGCCAACTACGTGCTGATGCACTACGGCGATGGCGCAGTAATGGCGGTACCGGCACACGACGAGCGCGATTTCGAGTTCGCCCACAAGTACAACCTGCCAGTGAAGGCCGTGGTGCGCACCAGTGCCGGCGATGAAGTCGGCAACGAGTGGCTGGCCGCCTATGGCGAGCACGGCCAGCTGATCAATTCCGGCGAATTCGACGGCCTGGACTTCGCCGGCGCGTTCGACGCCATCGAAGTGGCGCTGATCAAGAAAGAGCTGGGCAAATCCCGCACCCAGTTCCGCCTGCGCGACTGGGGCATCAGCCGCCAGCGCTACTGGGGCTGCCCGATCCCGATTATCCACTGCCCGTCCTGTGGCGATGTGCCGGTACCGGAAGAGCAACTGCCGGTCATCCTGCCAGAAAACGTCGTGCCCGATGGCGCCGGCTCGCCGCTGGCGCGCATGCCCGAGTTCTACGAGTGCAGCTGCCCGAAATGCGGCACCGCGGCCAAGCGTGAAACCGACACCATGGACACCTTCGTCGAGTCGTCGTGGTACTTCGCCCGCTACGCCTCGCCTAACTACGAAGGCGGCATGGTCGACCCGAAAGCGGCCAACCACTGGCTGCCGGTCGACCAGTACATCGGCGGTATCGAACACGCGATCCTGCACCTGCTGTACGCGCGCTTCTTCCACAAGCTGATGCGCGACGAAGGCCTGGTCACCTCCAACGAGCCGTTCAAGAACCTGCTGACCCAGGGCATGGTCGTTGCCGAAACCTACTACCGCGTTGCCAGCAACGGCGGCAAGGACTGGTTCAACCCGGCCGACGTCGAGATCGAGCGCGACGCCAAGGCCAAGATCATCGGCGCCACGCTGAAAACCGACGGCCTGCCGGTCGAGATAGGCGGCACCGAGAAGATGTCCAAGTCCAAGAATAACGGCGTTGACCCGCAGGCGATGATCGAAGCCTACGGCGCCGACACCTGCCGCCTGTTCATGATGTTCGCCTCGCCGCCGGACATGAGCCTGGAATGGTCCGACTCCGGTGTCGAAGGTGCCAACCGCTTCCTGCGCCGCGTCTGGCGCCTGGCCCAGGCCCACGTGGCCCAGGGCCTGCCGGGCAAGCTGGATGTCGCCAGCCTCGATGACGGGCAAAAAGTGATCCGCCGCGCCATCCACGCAGCCATCAAGCAGGCCAGCACCGATGTCGGCCAGCACCACAAGTTCAACACCGCCATCGCCCAGGTGATGACCGTGATGAACGTACTGGAGAAAGCCCCGCAAGCCAGCGAACAGGACCGCGCCCTGCTGCAGGAAGGCCTGGAAGCTGTAACCTTGCTGCTGGCACCGATCACCCCGCACATCAGCCACGAGCTGTGGCAGCGCCTGGGCCACCAGGACGCAGTGATCGATGCGGCCTGGCCGGTACTGGACGAGAGCGCCCTGGTCCAGGACAGCATCGTCCTGGTCATCCAGGTCAACGGCAAGCTGCGTGGCCAGATCGAAATGCCGGCCGCGGCCAGCCGTGAAGAAGTCGAAGCCGCCGCGCGCAGCAACGAGAACGTGCTGCGCTTCACCGAAGGCCTGAGCATCCGCAAGGTCATCGTGGTACCGGGCAAGCTGGTCAACATCGTCGCCAACTGACAGGAAAAGCCGGCCCGCCACAGCGCGGGCCGGCGCACAGAATCGGCCCACAAGGGAGCTACAACATGATCAAACGCAATCTGCTGGTAATGGGCCTGGCCGTTATGCTCAGCGCCTGCGGTTTCCAGCTGCGCGGTACCGGCAACACGGAACTGGCGATCAAGGAACTGGACCTGAGCGCGCGTAACGCCTACGGCGATACCGTGCTGCAGTTGCGCCAGGCATTGCAAAGCAACGGCGTCAATGTCCACGCCGGCGCGCCTTACAAGCTGGTGCTGACCAACGAACAAGAGTCCCAGCGTGCGGCAACCTACGCCGGTTCCGGGCGCTCGGCCGAGTACGAACTGACCACCGTGCTGAGCTACAGCATCGAAGGTCACAACGACACCAACCTGCTCAACGACAAGCTCGAAGTGCGCAAGATCTACGTGCATGACGGCAACAACATCACCGGTTCCGACCAGGAAGCCAACCAGACCCGCAAGGAAATGCGCCGCGACCTGGTGCAGAACATGCTCGTACGCCTGCAACTGCTGACCCCGAGCCAGCTTGAAGGCCTGCAACAAAAGGCTGACGAACGTGCGCAAGCCGAAGCCGACGCCCTGGAAGCTGCCCGCCGTGCCCAGGACGAAACGCCTCAGCAGTCGCCGCTGCAACTGCCGCGCAACTGAGACTGAACGGGGCACTTCGGTGCCCCGTCTGCCATCATGAAACTCACTCCCGCCCAGCTCAACAAACACCTGCAAGGCAGCCTCGCGCCGGTTTACGTGATCAGCGGCGATGACCCGCTGCTGTGCCAGGAAGCGGCCGACGCCGTGCGTGCCGCGGCGCGCCAGCAAGGCTTCGATGAACGCCAGGTGTTCAGCGCCGACGCCAACTTCGACTGGGGCACCCTGCTCCAGGCCGGGGCCAGCCTGTCGCTGTTCGCCCAGCGCCGCCTGCTCGAGCTGCGCCTGCCCTCCGGCAAGCCTGGCGACAAGGGCGCGGCAGCACTGATCGAGTACTGCGCCAAGCCTGCCGAAGACACCCTGCTGCTGATCAGCCTGCCCAAGCTCGATGGCAGTGCGCAGAAGACCAAGTGGGGCAAGGCGCTGATCGAAGGCCAGCACGTCCAGTTCGTGCAGATTTGGCCGGTAGACAGCCACCAGTTGCCGCAATGGATCAGCCAGCGCCTGTCCCAGGCCGGGCTGAGCGCCCAGCGCGACGCGGTTGACCTGATCGCCGCCCGGGTTGAAGGCAACCTGCTGGCAGCAGCCCAGGAGATCGAGAAGCTCAAGCTGCTGGCCGAAGGCAATCAGATCACGGTTGAAACGGTCCAGGCGGCAGTAGCCGACAGTGCCCGTTTCGATGTGTTCGGCCTGGTCGATGCGATCCTCAATGGCGAGGCAGCCCATGCTTTGCGCATGCTTGAGGGCTTGCGCGGCGAAGGGGTCGAGCCACCGGTGATTCTCTGGGCCCTGGCCCGGGAACTGCGCCTGCTGGCCGGGCTTGCTCAGCAGTTCAGCCAGGGCGTGCCGCTGGACAAGGCCTTCAGCCAGGCCCGGCCGCCGGTCTGGGACAAGCGCAAGCCGCTGATGAGCAAAGCCCTGCAACGCCATTCGGCGCAGCGCTGGAGCCAGTTGCTGCAGGATGCCCAGCGCATCGATGCGCAGATCAAGGGCCAGGCCCAGGGTTCGCCGTGGACCAGCCTGGCGCGCTTGTCGTTGTTGATGGCGGGGCAGCGCCTGGCTTTGCCGGCGGAGTGAAATGTATCGCGGGGCAAGCCCGCTCCTACCGATTTGTGTGGGAGCGGGCTTGCCCCGCGATAACTTCACACCTATATTGCGCCCCACACCCACCCTGCAGGACTCCCTGTCATGAGCAAAAAACCCGCAAAGCCCGGGCCCAACAAGGCCAAATCCATCGTCGCCCAGCCCTTGTTCCGCAGCCGCCAGGAACGCGCCGGCAAAGGCAAAGGCAGCTACCGCCGCGAAGCCTTCCAATCGAGAGATTGGGAGGCTTCTTACTTTTTGGCCGCATAAAGGCAAGAATCCGGCAGGCATGGTATGGTCGGCACCTGACCTGAAATACCTGGACCTGTGCATGCCCCTTTGTCTTTCCCGTCGCTGGCAACCTCGCCAGCTGATTGCCGCCTCCAGCCTCATCCTGCTTGTCGCCTGCGCGGAGAAACCCACCGCCGCCGATGCGCTGCCGCTGGCCCCTGCCCAACCGGCTCCAGTCGTCACCCTGCCCACCCCTGCCGTCGACACGCTCAGCGAGATCCAGCCGCTGCAAAGCTTCGCCCAATGGCAGGCGGGATTCCGCCAGCAAGCCCTGCAAGCGGGTATCAATGCCAGCACCTTCGACCGCGCATTCCTCGGTGTCACACCCGACATGGACGTGATCAAGGCCGACCGCAGCCAGCCTGAGTTTACCCGGCCGGTATGGGAGTACCTCGATGGTGCGCTGTCGCCACTGCGGGTACGCAACGGCAAAGGCCTGCTGGAAAAACATGCCGAGTTGCTGAGCCAGATCGAACAACGCTACGGCGTCGACCGCAATGTGCTGGTGTCGGTGTGGGGAATGGAGAGCAACTTTGGCCAGTTCCAGGGCAACAAATCGGTTATCCGCTCTCTCGCCACCCTGGCCTATGAAGGCCGCCGCCCGGCATTCGCCCAGGCGCAGTTGATCGCGGCGCTGCAAATCCTGCAAAACGGTGATATCCAGCCCGACGCCATGAAGGGCTCGTGGGCCGGGGCCATGGGCCAGACCCAGTTCATCCCCACCACCTACAACACCCATGCCGTGGACTTCGACGGCGACGGCCGCCGAGATATCTGGAACAGCTCGGCTGACGCCCTGGCCTCGACTGCGCATTACCTGCAGAGCTCCGGCTGGAAACGCGGCGAACCCTGGGGTTTTGAGGTGCTGCTGGTGCCTGGCTTCGACTACTGGCTGGCCGATGGCAGCCAGCGCAAGCCGGTATCGGAATGGCTGCAGATGGGCCTGAAACTGCCCGCCGGCGTACGTTTGCCAGCCGGCAGCGAGCAGCTGTCCGCCGCCCTGCTGTTGCCGGCCGGTTATCGCGGCCCGGCATTCCTGGTACTGGACAACTTCCGCGCGATCCTCAAGTACAACAACTCGTCGTCCTACGCCATGGCCGTCGGCCTGCTCGGCCAGCGCTTCGATGGCTCGGGCTACATTGCCGGCTCATGGCCCAAGGATGACCTGCCACTGAGCCGCAGCGAGCGTGTCGAGCTGCAGACCCTGCTCAGTGCCCGCAACTACGACGCCGGCGCCGCCGACGGCATCATCGGCGCCAACACCCGCAAGGCCATCCGCAGCGCCCAGCAGGCGCTGGGCTGGCCGGCTGATGGCTATCCGACGCACAAGCTGCTCGATAGCTTGCGTCAGCGCTGAAGCACCTCGCGGGGCAGGTCACTCTGGCCTGCCCCGCGATGGCGCTCAAACAAATCCTGCTCCAGTCGTAAACACTTGCCATCGGCATCCAGGCACACCCTGGCCCCCATCGGCAACGTCAGGTTCGGGTCGCAATGACCACTGCGCCAGCCGGCCAGCACCGGCACCTGCAGCGGTGCAAAGAACTGGCGCAGCAAGGGCGCCAGCGCCTCTAGTGCAATCCCGGCGAAATCCCCGACCAGCACGCCACGAATCCCTTCGAGCTTGCCCGCCAGACGCAATTGCGTCAGCAGGCGGTCGACCCGGTACAGCGGCTCGTTGACGTCTTCGATAAACAGAATACCGCCATCACAGTGGAGTTCTGCCGGGGTGCCCAGGGTCGCGCACAACAACGACAGATTACCCCCCAGTAAAGGCCCGCTGGCAGTGCCTGGCAGGATGGTGGTCAATGGCCAGGCCTGAGGGTGCTCAAGACGGTCACCGGCGCCCAGCTGGCCGCGCAGCTGCTCGAACAGCGAAGAGAGTGTCGGCTCCTGCTTGTTGCCCAGCAGCTCCGACTTGAGCATGGCACCATGGAAAGACACAAACCCGGCATGACGGGCAATCGCCGTGTGCAGCGCGGTAATGTCGCTGTAGCCGACCAACGGCTTGGGATGCCGGCGCAGCAAGTCGAAATCGATGTTTTCCAGCAGGCGCATGCTGCCGTAGCCACCGCGCAGGCAGATGATGGCATCGACATCCTTAGCGGCAAATGCACTGTGCAGGTCTTGCAGGCGCTGCGCATCGCTACCGGCCAGATAACCCTCGGCGGCGGTAACTCCCGGGTAGATCCGGCAGCGATAGCCGCGCGCCTCGAACCACTGGTTGACCTTGAGCGTATCGACCTGGGCGGGACCTGCCGGGGCGATGATTGCGATCAGCCCGCCAGCGGGCAAGGCGCTCGGTAACGGCAAGGCATGCGCCAGCACGCCAGCCTCTTGAGTAAAAGGTAGGTTCATCCAGACGACTCCTTGTGTGGACAGGTCGGCAAACAAAAATGCCGATGTCGCTTTGCAGCAGACATCGGCATCGAGACAACCAGGCTGTCGATCAGAGCTTGATCTTGGCCTCATGCGCCTGCTGGTCGGCATGGTACGAAGAACGCACCAGCGGACCGGAAGCAACGTTCTTGAAGCCCATCTTGTAACCTTCTTCGGCGAACCAGGCAAAGGTGTCCGGGTGCACGAAACGCTGCACCGGCAAGTGGCTGCGCGACGGCTGCAGGTACTGGCCGAGGGTCAGCATGTCGATGTTGTGCTCGCGCATGCGATGCATCACTTCGATCACTTCTTCATCGGTTTCGCCAAGGCCCAGCATCAGCCCGGACTTGGTCGGTACGTGCGGCACCAGTTCCTTGAACTTCTGCAGCAAGGTCAGCGACCACTGGTAGTCCGAACCCGGACGCGCGGCCTTGTACAGGCGCGGTACGGTTTCGAGGTTGTGGTTGAACACATCCGGCGGGGTTTCGGCGGTAATCGCCAGGGCTACATCCATGCGCCCGCGGTAGTCCGGCACCAGGGTCTCGAGCTGCACACCCGGCGACAGCGCGCGGATCTCACGGATACAGTCGGCAAAATGCTGGGCACCACCGTCGCGCAGGTCGTCGCGGTCCACCGAGGTGATCACCACGTACTTCAGGCGCAGGTCGGCAATGGCCACGGCGAGGTTCTTCGGCTCGTCGACGTCCAAGGGCTTCGGCCGGCCATGGCCGACGTCGCAGAACGGGCAGCGACGGGTGCAGATGTCACCCATGATCATGAAGGTCGCGGTGCCGCCCGAGAAGCACTCGCCCAGGTTCGGGCAGGAGGCTTCTTCGCAGACGCTGTGCAGCTTGTGCTTGCGCAGCAGTTGCTTGATGCGGTCGACTTCCGGCGAAACCGGGATACGCACGCGAATCCAGTCAGGCTTCTTTGGCAGCTCGTCAGTGGGGATGATCTTTACCGGGATACGCGCGACTTTTTCCGCGCCACGCAGTTTGACACCCGCCTCGACCTTCGGCCGAGGCGCTGGCGTCACGCTTTGCACTGGTTCTTGCACAACAGTAGTCATATTCAGAAGATTCCGCCCGTAAGGGTCGTCTGCTCAGCATAGTCGAGGTGCTTGACCAGCTGCCCGCGCAGCCTTGCCCTTACCTCAGAGAGTTCGATCGAGCCTGCCTGGTCGCGCAGCTGGGTCATGGCCAGCCCCGCATACCCGCAGGGGTTAATCCGGCGGAATGGCGCCAGGTCCATGTCCACGTTCAAGGCAAGGCCGTGGAACGAACAGCCATTGCGAATCCGCAGGCCGAGCGAGGCGATCTTCGCCCCGTCGACATAAACGCCTGGGGCATCGGCCTTGGCCGCCGCCTCGACGTTGTAACTGGCCAGCAACTCGATCAGGCAGCGCTCGATGCGGCTGACCAGATCGCGCACGCCAAAACCCAGGCGGCGTACATCCAGCAGCAAGTACGCCACCAGCTGACCCGGGCCGTGATAGGTCACCTGGCCGCCGCGATCGGTCTGCACCACCGGGATGTCACCCGGTACCAGCAGATGCTCGGCCTTGCCGGCCTGGCCCTGGGTGAACACCGCCGGGTGTTCAACCAGCCATACCTCATCCGCGGTACCCGGGCCACGCTGGTCGGTAAACCGACGCATGGCCTCCAGCACCGGCTCGTAAGGCAGCAGGCCGAGGTCGCGAAAGCCGAGACACGCGGGCATCAGAGCACCATTTTCACGATTCCGGTCGCGCGCAGGGCGCTGTTGATATCGTGCAGCTGGTCTTCACCCGTGGCGATGATGTGCAGTTGCACCGTGGTGTACTTGCCTTCCTTGCTCTGACGTTCAGCCAGGGTACTCATGTCGACCGTGGCGTACTTCTTGAGGATCTCGATCACCGTGTCCTTGAAATTGACCACGGTGTCGCCGATGACCTTGATCGGGTAATCGGCGCAGGGGAATTCGATTTTGTGCGACTTGTCAGCTTCGGTCATAGCAGTAACGGCCTCGTAAGCCGTGGCAACAACAACGCCCCCGCATGAGTGGCGGGGGCGTGGCAGGTCACGATATCAGTTGAACAACCCGTAGAAGAATAGCCGAATGCTATCCCACACACGACGGAAGAAACCACCTTCCTCAACGCCATCCAGCGCGATCAGGTCGGCACTGTGGACAACCTTGTCATCCAGTTTGACTTCCACTTTACCGATCACGTCACCTTTGTTGATCGGAGCGATCAATTGCGGGTTCATGGTCATGCTTGCGGCCAGCTTTTTCAATTGGCCTTTAGGCAAAGTCATGGTCAGGTCTTCGGCGAGACCGGCTTTGACCTGATTGGTTGCGCCCTTCCAGACCGGTGCCTGGGCAAGCTCGGTACCCTTCTGGTAGAAGGTCTGGGTTTCGAAGAAGCGGAAGCCGTAGGTCAGCAGCTTCTGGGTTTCGGCCGCACGCGATTGCTCGCTGTTGGTACCGAAGACCACGGCGATCAGGCGCATGCCGTCACGTACTGCCGAAGACACCATGCAGTAGCCGGCTTCGTCGGTGTGGCCGGTTTTCAGGCCGTCGACGGTCTTGTCGCGCCACAGCAGCAGGTTGCGGTTAGGCTGCTTGATGTTGTTCCAGAAGAACTCTTTCTGCGAGTAGATCGCATAGTGAGCCGGGTCTTCGTGGATGATCGCGCGCGCCAGCACCGCCATGTCATGAGCCGACGAGTAGTGCTCGGGGTTCGGCAGGCCGGTCGGGTTCATGAAGTGGCTGTTGCTCATGCCCAGGTCGCCGGCGGTCTTGTTCATCATGTCGGCGAAGGCGTCTTCGCTGCCGGCGATGTGCTCGGCGAGGGCGACGCTGGCGTCGTTACCCGACTGGATGATGATGCCGTGCAGCAGGTCGCTGACGCTGACCTGGGTGCCGACCTTGATGAACATCCGCGAACCGCCGGTGCGCCAGGCGTTTTCGCTGACGGTGACCGGGTCGTTTTCGCCGATCTGCCCGCGGCGGATATCCAGGGTCGCGATGTAGGCGGTCATCAGCTTGGTCAGGCTCGCCGGAGGCAGACGCTGGTCACCATTGTTCTCGACCAGGATGTTGCCGCTGGAGGCTTCCATGAGCACGTAGGACTTGGCAGCCAGTTGCGGCGGCGACGGCATCATTTGCTCTGCCGCGAAGGCGGCAGGGGCAATCATCAGCGGTACAAGCAGGCAAAGGCGTTTGGCAAAGCTGGTTATGTTCATCCGTCTCTCGAAATGGCTAATGGGCTCATGCCCTCATGGGCAAAACGTTTACAGGCGCATGGCCTGACGGGCAAAACCGCCATTGTACATGGCGGCTGCGCCCGGCTGCATGACAAACCGATCAGTCCCCCCGATCAGTCTGCCGTGACGACTTTGGGCTGCCCCAGATTGGCCAGGCGCACGCTGTCCTGCATCTGCTGGGCTTCACCCTGGCTGTTGATCGGCCCCAGGCGGACCCGGTGCAGGGTCTGCTGGTTGCGCACGATCGAACTGATGAACACCGGTGCGCTGACCATGCTGCTGAGCTTGGAGCGCAGCAGTTCGGCGGCATCGGGGTTGGCAAAAGCGCCGACCTGCAAGTAAAGACCATTGCTGGCCATCGTGTTGTTGCTGGCGACTTGCAGGGGTACGACCGCAGCGGCGTGCTGCTGCGGCGGTGGCGTCCATTGCTCGACCGTGCCGGTGCTGGCCGGCAGCGCCTGGGTCTGGGCCACTTGCGGCTGGTCGAGGACCATCGGCGCCGGCTGGCCGCGCTGGGCCCACCATTGTTTCGGGTCGATGCCTTCAACGCGCACCCGCGCGGTGCCGGTCTCGGCATAGCCGAGCTTCTTCGCCGCCGCGTACGACAGGTCGATGATGCGGTCGGAATAGAACGGCCCGCGGTCGTTGACCCGCAGGATCACGCTGCGCTGGTTGTCGAGGTTGGTAACCTTGACGTAGGCCGGCAGCGGCAGGGTCTTGTGCGCCGCGCTCATACCGTAGAGGTCATAGACCTCGCCGTTGGCGGTGTTCTGGCCGTGGAACTTGGTGCCGTACCAGGATGCCGTGCCCTCGGCGCGGTAGTTGCGCGAGTCGGGGATCGGGAAGTAGGTCTTGCCCAGCACGGTGTAGGGGTTGGCCTTGTAGTTGCCGGTGTGCACGGTCGGGGTCGCGTCGGGGATCTTCGAGACGTCGACGTCCCACCATGGCGCGCCGTCCTTGTGGGCCCGGTTGATGTCCAGGCCGGGCTTGGCCCGCACGACATTGGCATTACCCTGGGTGGAGGTGCTCGGGCGGCTGCTCGAACAGCTCACCAGCACCAGGCCCAGGGCCGCGCAACCCAGCAGTTTCAGCGATGTAGCGGAGAACATTACGCGCATTACTTGGCGCCCCGTGCTTGAACCAGCAGGTCCGAGAGCTGATGCACTGCCATGGCATACATCACGCTGCGGTTATAGCGAGTGATCGCGTAGAAGTTTTTCAGGCCCAGCCAGTATTCCGGGCCGTTGTCACCTTCGAGCCGGAAGGCGGTGACCGGCAGATCATCGCGCAGCGCATCATGACTCGACCAGCCCAGTGCCCGCAACTCCCCGACCGTCTTGACCGCGTCGATGCCCGGGCTCAGGCCTTCGTCGACGCGTTCGCCACGCACCGTGGCGCGGCTGACCACCTGTTCGCCGGCTACCCAGCCATGACGCTTGAAGTAGCTGGCAACGCTGCCGATGGCATCGTCCGGGTTGTTCCAGATATTGATGTGGCCGTCGCCGTCAAAATCCACGGCGTAGGCGCGAAAGCTGCTCGGCATGAACTGCGGCAAGCCCATGGCCCCGGCGTAGGAGCCCTTGAGGGTCAGCGGGTCGACCTGCTCTTCACGGGCCAGCAACAGGTACTCGCGCAGCTCCTTGCGGAAGAATTCGGCACGCGGCGGGTAATCGAAGCCCAGGGTCGACAGCGCATCGATCACCCGGTAATTGCCGGTGTTGCGGCCAAAGAAGGTTTCGACGCCGATGATCGAGACGATCACCTGGGCCGGCACGCCGTATTCCTGTTCGGCGCGGGCCAGGGTGGCCTCATGCTGGCGCCAGAAGTCGACGCCGCGGGCGACGCGGGCGTCGGTGAGGAACATCGGCCGGTAGTCTTTCCAGGGTTTTACCCGTTCAGCCGGGCGCGAGATCGCGTCAAGGATCGACTGCTTGCGCTGAACCTCGCGAAACACCCCCATTAGTTGCTCACCGGCAAAACCGTAGTCGCGGGTCATTTCGCCGACGAACTCGGCTACCTGGGGCGAGCCGTCGTAGTCGCCGGCAGCAGCGCCTTGCGCTCCGCCGAGCAAACCTACAAAGCCGACCCAGGGCGCACAACGAGCCGCCCAGCCACGCATTGCTTGCATGTAATTCTTCACCTTATTCAAACCTGCGCAATCCATTTGCGATGCGTATGGATCGACATTAAAACCCCAAACGCTGACAGCAGCGTCACCAACGAAGTTCCGCCATAACTAATGAAGGGCAGCGGCACCCCCACCACGGGCAACAAGCCGCTGACCATACCGATATTGACGAACACATAAACAAAGAAGGTCATGGTCAGGCTGCCGGCCAGCAACTTGCCGTAGAGCGTCTGGGCCTGGGCGGTAATCACCAGGCCGCGGCCGATCAGCAGCAGGTAGATCAAAAGCAGCGCGCAGATGCCGACCAGGCCGAACTCCTCGCCAAGCACGGCGATGATGAAGTCGGTGTGGCTTTCCGGGAGAAAGTCCAGGTGCGACTGGGTGCCCAGCAGCCAGCCCTTGCCGAACACCCCGCCCGAGCCGATCGCCGCTTTCGACTGGATGATGTTCCAGCCGGTGCCCAGCGGATCGCTTTCCGGGTCGAGAAAGGTCAGTACCCGCTGTTTCTGGTAGTCGTGCATGACGAAGAACCACATCGCCACCGCCACCGGCACTGCCGCCGCCACCACGCTGAGGATCCAGCGCCAGCGCAGGCCGCCCATGAACAGCACGAAGGCGCCGGAGGCGAGGATCAGCAAGGCGGTACCCAGGTCTGGCTGGCGCACGATGAGGATGAACGGCAGGCCGATCAGGATCAGGCTGATCACCACGTGCTTCAAATGCGGCGGCAGCGAGCGCTTGGCCAGGTACCAGGCGATGGTCGCCGGCATGATGATCTTCATGAACTCCGAGGGCTGGAAGCGGATCACCCCGGGAATGTTGATCCAGCGCGTGGCGCCCATGGCGTTGTGGCCCATAACGTCGACCACCACCAGCAGGATCACCCCGACCACATAGGCAAGGGGCACCCAGCGCGCCATGAAACGTGGTTCGAGCTGGGCAATGACGAACATCGACACCAGGCCGATGCCGAACGAACTGGCTTGCTTGAGCAGCAGGTCCCAGTTCTTGCCGCTGGCCGAATAGAGCACGAACAGGCTGCCGGCAGCCAGGGTCAGCAGCAGGATCAGCAACGGGCCGTCGACATGGATGCGCTGCAGGAAGCTTGCGCGACGACGCATTACGTCCTCGCTGGAAAGCATGCGATCGAAATTGTTCTTCACTGGGCCGATTCCTGAACGACGGTGGCGGGAGCGAACTCGGATTTGAGCCGGCCATGCTCGTCGAGCAACCAGGCGTCCATTACCTGACGCATCACCGGCGCCGCGACGCGGCCACCCGCTTCGCCGTTTTCGATCATCACCGAAACCACGATCTTCGGGTTCTCTGCCGGGGCGAAGCCGACGAACAGGGCGTGGTCGCGGTGGCGTTCCTGAACCTTGTTGCGGTCGTACTTCTCTCCCTGCTTGATCGCTACCACCTGGGCGGTACCACTCTTGCCGGCAATCCGGTACTGGGCACCGGCGGCGGCGGCGCGGGCGGTACCGCGGGCGTTGTGCATCACCTGCTCCATGCCATGGGTGACCCTGGCCCAGTCGGACTTGTCACGCAAGACGATGTCTTCCATCGGGTTCTCGTCCACCGGCGGCTGGCCTTCGATGGTCTTGGCCAGGTGCGGACGGTTCCACTTGCCCTTGCTGGCGATCAGGGCGATGGCCTGGGCCATCTGCAGCGGCGTGGTCTGCATGTAGCCCTGGCCGATACCGAGGATCAGCGTCTCGCCCGGGAACCAGGCCTGGCGGCGGGTGGCGCGCTTCCATTCGCGAGTCGGCATCAGGCCGGCGGACTCCTCGAACATGTCGAGGGAGACTTTCTGCCCGAGGCCGAACTTGTTCATGTAGCTGGACAGACGGTCGATGCCCATCTTGTGCGCCAGGTCGTAGAAGTAGGTGTCGTTGGAGCGCATGATCGCCAGGTCGAGGTCGACCCAGCCGTCGCCGCTGCGGTTCCAGTTGCGGTACTTGTGGTCATAATTGGGCAGTTGGTAGAAGCCCGGGTCGAACACCCGGCTGCTGGCGGTGACCACACCACTGTCGAGGCCGGCGATGGCCACTGCCGGCTTGATGGTCGAACCCGGCGGGTACAGGCCGCGCAGCACGCGGTTGAACAGCGGCCGGTCGATCGAATCGCGCAGCTCGGCATAGGCCTTGAAGCTGATGCCGGTGACGAACGGGTTGGGGTCAAAGCTTGGCTGGCTGACCATCGCCAGTACTTCGCCGGTATTTGGGTCGAGTGCGACAATGGCGCCGCGGCGCCCGCCCAGCGCGGCCTCGGCAGCTTCCTGCAGCTTGATGTCGAGGCTCAGGACGATGTCTTTGCCGGGGATCGGGTCGGTGCGCTTGAGCACCCGCAATACCCGGCCACGGGCGTTGGTCTCAACCTCTTCGTAACCCACCTGGCCGTGCAGTTCCGGTTCGTAGAAGCGCTCGATGCCGGTCTTGCCGATATGGTGGGTACCGCTGTAGTTGACCGGGTCGAGGGTCTTCAGCTCTTTCTCGTTGATCCGCCCGACATAACCGACCGAGTGAGCAAAGTGCGCTCCCTGCGGGTAATGGCGCACCAGTTGGGCGACCACCTCGACGCCGGGCAGGCGGAACTGGTTCACCGCAACCCGGGCGATCTGTTCTTCGGTCAGTTCGAACAGGATCGGCACCGGCTCGAACGGCCGGCGGCCCTGGCGCATGCGCTTTTCAAACAGGGTGCGGTCGTCCGGGGTCAGCTCGAGCACCTCGACGATCACATCGAGTACCTGCTGCCAGTCGCCGGAGCGCTCACGGGTCATGGTCAGACTGAAGCTTGGCCGGTTATCGGCGACGATCACCCCGTTGCGGTCGAAGATCAGCCCGCGAGTCGGCGGAATCGGCTGCACATGCACCCGGTTATTTTCCGACAGGGTCGAGTGATAGTCGTACTGGATCACCTGCAGGTAATACAGGCGGGCGATCAACACGCAAATCAGCAGGACGATCGCCACTGCACCGACCACGACGCGGCTACGCACCAGACGGGCGTCTTTCTCGTGATCCTTGAGGCGAATCGGCTGCGACATTGAAAAGGCTTAAGGCTTATTTGTGGTAGGGGTGCCCGGACAATACGGTCCAGGCGCGGTACAGCTGTTCGCCGATCAGTATCCTTACCAACGGGTGGGGCAGTGTCAGCGGCGACAGCGACCAGCGCTGCTCGGCCCGCGCACAGACTTCCGGCGCCAGCCCTTCGGGGCCGCCGACCATGAAGTTGACGGTACGCGAATCCAGCCGCCAGCGGTCCAGCTCGACCGCCAGTTGCTCGGTACTCCAGGGCTTGCCATGGACCTCCAGGGTGACAATCCGTTCCCCTGGCTGGACCTTGGCAAGCATGGCCTCACCCTCCTGACGGATCAGGCGGGCGACGTCGGCATTCTTGCCCCGGGTATTGAGCGGTATTTCCACCAGCTCCAGCGACAGCTCCGCGGGCAGGCGCTTGGCATATTCATGCCAACCGTCCTCAACCCACTTGGGCATGCGCGAGCCGACCGCGATCAGACGCAGACGCACGAGCCTTCCTTATTCCCGATCTTTCAGCTTGTCTGCAAAGTCGTGGGTGTTTTCCGGGCTGTGGTGCTTGCCATCGGCGGCACGGCTCTGCTCGGCACCCATCCACAGACGCTCAAGGTCGTAGAACTGACGGGCAGCGGCAGTCATCATGTGGACGATGACATCATTCAGGTCCAGCAGTACCCAGTCGCTGTCGCCCTTGCCTTCTTCGCCCAACGGCTGCACGCCCTTGGCCTTGACCTGCTCACGGACCTTTTCCAGCATCGCGCTGATCTGGCGGTTGGAGGTACCGGTGGCGATGATCATGTAGTCGGTCAGGCTGTGCTTTTCTTTTACGTCGATAACCTGGATGTCCTGGGCCTTGACGTCTTCCAGGGCGGACTTGGTCAGTTCGACCAGCTCTTCGGCGCTGACGTTGTGTTTTTGCTTGGTCATATAAAACTCATTCAACTCAATAGTATGAGGCGCTTCTCAGCACCCTCAGTTCGGCGCACGGTAAAGGTTGTGCGCATCGATGTAGGCCAGTACTGCGTCCGGCACCAGAAACCGCACCGACTTGCCGCTGGCCAGCAGCTGTCGGATCTGCGTGGCTGACACCGCAAGCGGCGTCTGCCAGACGAATGCAATATTCCCGGCAGGCCCTTCAAGGGCCTGCGGATCACTGACCGAACGTGCGGCCAGCAGGTTGCGCAAGGCATCCGGCGGCTCGACGTCGGCATCCGGGCGTTGCAGCACCAGGATGTGACAGTGTTGCAGCAATTCTTCCCAACGGTGCCAACTGGGCAGGCCGCAGAACGCGTCCCAGCCCAGCAGCAGAAACAGCTGCTCTGAGGCGGCCATTTCGGCACGCATCAGTTCCAGCGTTTCGATGGTGTACGACGGCTTGTCACGGGCCAGTTCGCGGGCATCGACCGACAGCGTAGGCACGCCCTGAACCGCGCACTGGACCATCGCCAGCCGGTCCTGGGCCGACACTTGCGGCGTATCACGGTGCGGCGGGCGGGCGTTGGGCATCAGCCGCAGCTCGTCGAGCGCCAGCACTTCGGCGACCTCCAGCGCACTGCGCAGGTGTCCGATGTGCACCGGGTCGAAAGTCCCGCCGAGCACGCCGATGCGCCGGGCGGGCGACATCGTCGAGACTGGGGCGAGCGGTTTGCGCTCGGCCAAGTCAGAGCGACTCCTGTCCGCGCAGCTGACCGTCGCCGATCACCACGTATTTTTCGCAGGTCAGGCCTTCCAGGCCAACCGGGCCTCGGGCGTGCAGCTTGTCGGTGGAAATCCCGATCTCCGCGCCCAGACCGTACTCGAAACCGTCGGCAAAGCAGGTCGGGGTGTTGATCATTACCGACGACGAATCGACCTCGGCCATGAACTGGCGAGCCTGCGCCTGGTGTTCGGTGACGATCGAATCGGTATGGTGCGAGCCATAGCGATTGATGTGTTCGATGGCCTGGTCCAGACCGTCCACTACGCGGATCGACAGAATCGCCGCGAGGTATTCGGTGTTCCAGTCCGTTTCGGTCGCCGGCAGCGCCTCGATGATTTTCAGCGTGCGCTCACAACCGCGCAATTCGACGCCTTTTTCCCGAAATTGTCGCGCCATTTCCGGCAGGAACTCGGCCGCGACCGACTGATCGACCAGCAGGGTTTCCATCGCCCCGCAGATGCCGTAGCGGTAGGTCTTGGCGTTGAAGGCGATGCGCCGGGCCTTGTCCAGCTCGGCGTGCTCAGCCACATAGACGTGGCAGATACCATCGAGGTGCTTGATCACCGGCACCCGCGCGTCGCGGCTGATGCGCTCGATCAGGCCCTTGCCGCCACGCGGCACGATGACGTCGACGAACTCCGGCATGCTGATCAGCGCACCGACTGCTTCGCGATCGGTGGTTTCGACCACTTGCACCACCGCCGCCGGCAAGCCGGCCTCGGCCAGGCCGCGCTGGATGCAGGCGGCAATGGCACGGTTGGAATGGATGGCTTCGGAGCCGCCGCGCAGGATGGTGGCGTTGCCCGACTTCAGGCACAGGCTGGCAGCGTCGATGGTCACGTTCGGACGCGATTCGTAAATGATGCCGATCACCCCCAGCGGCACGCGCATCTTGCCGACCTGGATACCCGATGGCCGGTAGCTCATGTCGCGGATCGCGCCGACCGGGTCCGGCAGGCTGGCCACCTGGCGCAGCCCGACGATCATGCCGTCGATGCGTGCCGGGGTCAGCGCCAGGCGCTCGAGCATGGCCGCTTCCAGGCCATTGGCGCGGCCAGCAGCGAGGTCCAGTTCGTTGGCGGCGGTCAGCTCGGCGCGGGCAGCGTCCAGGGCGTTGGCGGCGGCTTGCAGGGCGCGGTTCTTTTGCGCAGTGCTGGCACGGCCGATCACGCGCGACGCCGCGCGGGCAGCGCGACCCAGGCGGGTCATGTAGTCAAGAACGGACTCAGTCATGGGCTCAGTGGTCTTGGCGAAGGGGAAAATCGGATGATTATAACTGTCGTGTGGCCCCACGCCCAGCGGTGACAGGCGGATGGTCGAAAAGAGTGCCGGCCCCTCGCTTCATAATGGCCATTCAGGGTTGGTTAAGACAGAAATTGCTATCATCGCCCACCTGTCCACCCGCGAACCTGCCCGCATGCCAGACTCCGCCCCCTGCCCGCCCAAGGCCCTGCCCGACAGCTTCTTCGACCGCGACGCTGGCGAATTGGCCAGGGCCCTGCTGGGCAAGGTCATCCGCCACCGCTACGGCCCGTACTGGCTGGCGGCACGGATTATCGAGACCGAGGCCTACTACCTCAGCGACAAGGGCAGCCACGCTTCGCTCGGCTACACCGAAAAACGCCGGGCGCTGTTCCTCGACGGCGGGCACATCTACATGTATTACGCCCGCGGCGGCGACTCGCTGAACTTCAGCGCCCACGGGCCGGGCAATGCGGTGTTGATCAAATCGGCCTACCCCTTCGTCGATGCCTTGTCGGATGACAACAGCCTGGCACAGATGCAACTGAACAACCCTGACGCCAGCGGCCAGGCGCGCCCGCCCGAACGCCTGTGCGCCGGCCAGACCCTGCTGTGCAAGGCCCTGGGCCTGAAAGTGCCGCACTGGGACGGCAAACGCTTTGATGCCGAGCAGCTGTTTGTCGAGGACTGCAGTATCAAAGTGAAACAAATTATCCAGACCACCCGCTTGGGGATTCCCCACGGCCGCGATGAACATCTGCCCTACCGTTTCGTCGACGCCGACTTTGCCCGCCATTGCACACGGAACCCGCTGCGCCGGGGCCAAGTCGAAGGCCGGGACTACTTTTTACTGACACAAGGAAACTGACACGATGGGCCCATGGCTCGACAGCCTGACCACCTGGCTCAGCGCCAACCCGCAGTGGCTGGGATTAGCGATTTTTCTGGTGGCCTGCGTGGAATGCCTGGCGATTGCCGGGATTATCGTCCCCGGCACCGTTTTGCTGTTCGCCGTCGCGGTACTGGCCGGCAGCGGTGCGTTGAGCCTGGGCGAAACCCTGTTGCTGGGCTTTGCCGGTGGTTTGCTCGGCGACGCGATCTCCTACACCTTAGGCCGGCGCTTTCACCAGAACATCCGCCGCTTGCCGCTGCTGCGCCACCATCCGGAATGGATCGGCAGCGCCGAAACCTACTTTCAGCGCTATGGTATCGCCAGCCTGCTGGTCGGGCGCTTCATCGGCCCGCTGCGGCCGATGCTGCCCATGGTCGCCGGCATGTTCGACATGCCGCTGCCGCGTTTTATCGCCGTCAGCCTGCTGGCCGGGGCCGGTTGGGCAGTGGCTTACCTGCTGCCGGGCTGGGCAACCGGCGCGGCCATGCGCCTGCCGTTGCCGGAAGGCTTCTGGCCACAGGCTGGGGTAGTTATGGGCGGCCTGGCGGTGCTGGTCGGCCTGAGCATCAACAGCAGCCTGCGCAGCATGCGCCGCGGCACCCGGCTGATTGCCGGGATGAGCTTGCTGGCCCTGACCGGGCTGTTTCTCGGCTGGCCATACCTGACCCAGTTCGACCAGGGCCTGATGACCCTGATCCAGGAGAACCGCAGCCGCGCCATCGACGGCACGGTGGTACTGATCACCCGCCTCGGCGATTTCCGAACCCAGTTCTTCCTCGGCGGCCTGCTCACCGGCCTGTTATTGCTGGCCCGCCAGTGGCGCCCGGCGATTTTCGCCGGCAGCACCCTGATCGGCACGGCCCTGGCCAATGGCAGCCTCAAGTGGCTGTTTGCCCGGGCGCGCCCGGAGGTACTCACTGATCCGCTGACCACCTACAGCATGCCCAGCGGCCACAGCTCGGCGTCGTTTGCGTTCTTCCTGGTACTGGCGGTGCTGGCCGGGCGCGGGCAGCCGCCGCGCATGCGCCTGACCTGGATCATGCTGGGCTGCATTCCCGCGCTGGCGATCGCGCTGTCACGGGTGTACCTGGGGGCGCACTGGCCGACCGACATCCTCGCCGGCGCCATGCTCGCCTGCTGCGTGTGCGCTACCAGCCTGACCCTGACCCAATACCGGCAACCGCTCACCGCCCTGCCGCTACGGGTCTGGTGGCTGATCCTGCCGGCCTGCGTCGCCCTGCTGGCGTTCTTCGCCCTGCACTCGCTGCCGCACGCCTTGCTGCGCTACCAGTACTGAGGCATCAGGCGAACAGCTCGCCTTGCAGCCGGTCAAGCAGCGCCTGGATAGCCTCCAGGCGCTTGTGCGGTGAGTCGATGGCCAGCAGGTCGAGTTTGTCTTCTTCAACGAACGGCAGCAGGTAGGCGAGCTGGTTGGCCAGGGCCTGCTGGCCGTGGACCGTCACCGGCATGCCCAGCGCCTCGACCATCGGGTGCTCGCCCAGGGCTTGCAGCAGCGCCAGCAAGTCGTGATGGTCATCTTCCAGCGGCTCGTCGGCAAGCTCCGGCAGCCACGACACATCAGCGACCAGCAACTGGTCCTTCTGCACCTCGAACGGCCCGACACGAAAGCGCCGGGTGCCTTCGACCCGAATCCCCAGCAGGCCGTTGTCCTGCTGCTGAAAATCGCGAATCAGCGCCTCGCAGCCAACCTGCGAGAAACCGCTGGGCGCAGCGCCAACCTGCTCGCCCTCAAGGATGCACACCACGCCAAAACCACCGCCCTGCTTCATGATGCGACCGATCATGTCCAGGTAACGCGCCTCGAAGATCTGCAGATCGAGAAAGCAGCCCGGGAACAGCACGGTATTGAGCGGAAACAGGGGTAACGTCATTGCAACTCCTCAAGCAACCAGGCTAACCGCCAGTGGCAGGAATACCGCCGTGGCAACCCCCATCAGGCTCATCGCCAGGGCCGCGAAGGCCCCGCATTCTTCACTTTCCTGCAGCGCTACCGAAGTACCAACCGCATGCGCAGTCACGCCTAAAGCCATGCCGCGCGCTTCAGGGCTGTGCACACCACAACGCGACAGCAGCGCCGGGCCGAAAATCGCCCCGATCACCCCGGTGATCAACACGAACACCGCCGCCAGCGCGGCCACGCCGCCAATCTGCTCGGCCACCAGCATGGCAATCGGCGAGGTCACCGATTTTGGCGCCATGGTCATCAGGATCATGTGCTCGGCGCCAAACCACCAGCCCAGCAACAGGCAGGCGCCGGTGGCGAACACCCCTCCGATTACCAGCGTAGTAAAGGTCGGCCAGAACAGCTGGCGAATGCGCCGCAGGTTGAGATAGAGCGGCACCGCCAGGGCCACGGTCGCCGGGCCCAGGAGGATGTTCATGATCTCGGTGCTTTTGCGATATTCGCTGTAAGTCAGGCCACAGCCCAGCAGTACGCCAATGACTACCAGCATCGACACCAGCACCGGCTGCAGGAAGATCCAGCGGGTTTTCTCGTAGGCCGCCAGCACCAGCTGGTAGGCGCCCAGGGTGATGCCGATGCCAAACAGCGGATGGTGAATGACGGCGTTGACGGCGCCGCTCCAGTCCAGGCTCATGGCTGCTCCTCATGGCTGCCCTGGCGGGCCATCAGTTTGTGCATCAGCACGCCGACGAACACCAGGGTGAGCAGCGCCGACAGCACCAGGGCGCCGACGATGGCCCAGAAGTCGGCGGCGATATCTGCGGCATAGACCATTACCCCCACCGCCGGCGGCACCAGCAGCAGTGGCAAGTAGCGCAGCAGGCTGTTGGCCGCCTCGCTCAGGGGCGCGCCCACCTCGCCACGCAGCATCAGGTACACCAGCAGCAACAGCAGGCCGATGATCGGCCCGGGGAGGATCGGCACCACCAGGTGATTGATCGCCGTTCCGAGCAACTGGAACAGCACCAGCCAGGTCAAACCACGCAACAGCATAAGCATCTCCTTGAGGCCTGGCGGCCATTATAAGCACGCTAACGACCGGGCTATAAGCCGATCTTCGCCGACTTGACCACTTCCTGCAGGCGTGCTGATCTTAGACTTTCGAATCTGCCGAAGTCATAACAAAACCAAAGACAATCTGGAGAGTCACAATGCCCTATGTACCTGTTGCAGAGCTTTCGCAGTACGTTGGAAAGGAACTGGGACGTTCCGAATGGCTGACCATCGATCAACAGCGCATCAACCTGTTTGCCGAGGCGACCGGCGACTTTCAGTTCATCCATGTCGACCCGGACAAGGCGGCAAAAACGCCATTTGGCAGCACCATCGCTCACGGTTTTCTCACCCTGTCGCTGATCCCCAAGTTGATGGAAGGCATTCTGGTTGTGCCTGAAGGCCTGAAAATGGCCGTCAACTATGGCCTGGACAGCGTGCGTTTCATCCAGCCGGTGAAAGTCGACAGCAAGGTGCGGCTCAAGGTCGATCTGGCCGAGGTGACCGAGAAGAAACCCGGACAGTGGCTGCTCAAGGTCACCGCCACCCTGGAAATCGAAGGCCAGGAAAAACCTGCCTACATCGCCGAACCGCTGTCGCTCTGCTTCATCTGAGCCAGGCACTGGGTGAAACCGTCCTGGCGACTGTTTCACCCCCCGCGTTCTACGGCATACTCGGGGCCTCACTTGTCCGGACCCCGCCATGCGCCCACTCGTTCCCCTTGCCCTGACCCTGCTACTGGCCGCTTGCGGTGACGGCGAACCCCTGTCGCCGCCCGATGCGCGCCTGCCCGATGGCGGCCGCTATCGGGGCGAGGTGGTCGACGGCCTGCTGCAAGGTGCCGGGCGCATCGACTACCCCAACGGCAGTTGGTACAAGGGCAACTTCCTCAATGGCCAGTGGCATGGCCAGGGTGAATGGCATGGCAGCAATGGCGAGGTCTACCGCGGCGGGTTCCAGCAGGGCCTGTTCCACGGCCTGGGCACCCTGAAAACACCGGGCAGCAGCTACACCGGTGGGTTCAAGCTCGGCCGCCGCGACGGCGAAGGCACCCTCAAGGAACCCGGCCTGCTTTACCGTGGCCAGTTCAAGGACGACCAGTACCACGGCGCCGGCCATCTCGAACTGGCTGACGGCAGCCAGTACCAGGGCCTGTTCGCCCGCGGCAAACCCAATGGCGAAGGCATCCGCAGCGACGCCAGCGGCAACCAGTTCAGCGGCCGTTTCGTCAACGGCCAGCTCGAAGGCAGCGGTACCTTCAACAGCGCCGAAGGCGACCAGTACATCGGTGCCTTCCATGACAACCGCCTGGAAGGCCGCGGCCGTTACGAAAACACTGATGGTGACGTGTGGATCGGCCAGTTCAAGGACGGCTCGCTCAGCGGCAAGGGCGAGCTGATCGGCAGCGACGGCAGCCACTACAAGGGGTATTTTCGCGACTGGCGGTTTTCCGGTAACGGGCGCCTGCAGTTGCCGGACGGCAGTGTCTATGTCGGCGGCTTCGAGAACGACACCTACCAGGGCAACGGCCGCCTGACCCTGCTCGACGGGCGCAATGAAAGCGGCCAGTGGCTCAATGGCCAGCGCGTGCGCGACGAGCACGGCAAACTGCTGCCCGACCCGCTGGAACTGGCGCTGCTCAACCAGGGCGGCCTGCTCGACCAAGCGCTGGCCAAGGTGCCGGCCTCGACCCCGGACATCGAACTCTACAGCCTGGCCCTGGGGGGCGATGGCAAACAGAGCGTGTTCCTGCGCGAGGCCGATTACGTCAGCAACATGCTCAAGAGCCGCTTTGGCGCGGTCGGCCAGATCAGCCTGGTCAACCACCGCGACCACCTCAGCGACCGGCCCATGGCCACCCGCGAGAACCTTGCCCGCGCCGTGCGCACCCTGGCCGAACGCAGCGGCCCGGAAGACCTGGTGTTCATCTACCTGACCAGCCACGGCAGCCACGAGCACGAACTGGTACTCGACCAGCCGCGCCTGCAACTGGCAGACCTGCCCGCCGATGCCCTGGCCACGACCCTGGCGCCCTTGAAAGACCGCGACAAGATCATTGTCATCTCGGCCTGTTATTCAGGCGGCTATATCGCCCCGCTCAAAGACGAGCGGACCCTGATCATGACCGCCTCGCGCGCCGACCGGGTGTCGTTCGGCTGCTCCGAAGAAGCCGACTTCACCTACTTTGGCGACGCCCTGTTCGCCCAGGCCCTGAACCAGACCGACGACCTGCAGCAGGCCTTCGAGCGGGCCAGCGCCAGCGTCTCCGAGCGCGAGGCCATTGAAGGCTTCGATGCCTCCGAGCCTCAGATCTGGGCACCCAAGGGCGTACTCGATCACTGGCAGCGCCTGCGCCAGCAACAAGCGCGCAAAGCCTTGCAAAGTGATGCGGGCAAGCAACAGGCCGAGCATGCAAAAAATGCTGGCAACCACTAAGCTGACTGTATCAAGGGAGAGACATCATGTACTTGACGCCTCAGCACATCCTGCTTGCCGGAGCCACCGGTCTTACCGGTGAACACTTACTTGATCGGCTGCTCAACGAGCCCACCGTCAGCCGCGTATTGGCCCCCACCCGTCGCCCACTGGCCGAACACCCGCACCTGGAAAACCCGGTGGGTGACCCGGCGGTGTTCCTCCCGCAACTGGCAGGTCGCGTCGACATCGCCTTCTGCTGCCTGGGCACCACGATCAAGCAGGCAGGGTCCGAGCCGGCCTTTCGCGCGGTCGACCTGGACATGGTCGTCGCCTTCGGCAAGCGCGCCCGGGAGATGGGCGCGCGGCACCTGCTGGTGGTCAGCGCCCTGGGCGCCGACCGCAGATCGCCGATCTTCTACAACCGGGTCAAAGGCGAAATGGAGGCCGCATTGAAGGCCCAGGACTGGCCGCAACTGACCATCGCCCGGCCTTCGCTGCTGCTGGGTGACCGCATCGAACCGCGGATGTCGGAACGCTTGGCCGGGCCGCTGTCGAAGCTGATCCCGGGCAAGTACCGGGGCATCGAGGCCTGCCAACTGGCCAGGGCGCTGTGGCGTTTGGCGCTGGAAGAGCAGGACGGGATCCGGATTGTCGAGTCGGATGAATTGCGCCGGTTGGGCAAGTAGCAATCGCGGGGCAACCCCCTCCCACAGAGTGTGTGGGAGCGGGCTTGCCCCGCGATCAGGCCAGCCGCTACAACCCGCCCGTCGCCTGAAAGCCAATTCCCAGCGCGGTCAATACCGACAGCGGTAGCAGCACGGTATCAAGCAAGGCACTGCCCGGCAGGTCCAGCCCGGGATACTTCGGCGCCTCGGCGCCAAAGCGGTCAATGGCGCAACAACCGCCCTGCAACGCATACAGATCCAGGCGCGTACCGGCATATACCACCGGCGCCCCCGGTTTGGCCGCGTCCAGGGTGCGCACACTGGCGCAACCGCTAGCCATCACGCACAGCAGCATCACGCCCAGCAGGCGCTTCATTCATCCGCGCCCAGATGATGCTCGCCCCAACGCGGCAGCATGTCCTGGGGAATGTTCAGCAGGTTGAGGATCCGTGCGACAACAAAGTCGATCAGGTCGTCGATGGTCTGCGGCTGATGATAAAAGCCCGGCGCCGCCGGCAGGATCACCGCGCCCATGTTCGACAGCTTAAGCATGTTCTCCAGGTGGATGGTCGAGAACGGTGCCTCACGCGGCACCAGGATCAACTGCCGACGCTCCTTCAGGGTCACGTCTGCAGCCCGCTCGATCAGATTGTTGCAGGCGCCGGTGGCAATCGCCGACAAGGTCCCGGTCGAGCACGGCACCACCACCATCGCCGCCGGCGCGCCAGAGCCCGAGGCGACCGGCGACATCCAGTCTTCCTTGCCATACACGCGGATCTGCCCGGCGGCAGCGCCGGTGTACTCGGTGAGGAAGGCCTGCATGGCTTGCGGTTTGGCCGGCAGCAACACATCAGTCTCGGTGGCCATCACCAGTTGCGCGGCCTTGGAGATCAGAAAATGCACCTCGCGGTCTTCGCGCACCAGGCAATCGAGCAGGCGCAGCCCATACTGCGCCCCCGAAGCCCCGGTCATGGCCAGGGTGATGCGTTCCGGCCCGCTCATTTCAGCGCCTCGGCCAGCTTGCCGTGCAGGCCGCCGAAGCCGCCATTGCTCATGATCACCACCTGGGTACCGGGCTTGGCCTGGCTCTTGACCCGTTCGATGATCGCTTCAAGGCTGTCGGCCACCACAGCCGGCACCTTGCATTCGGCGGCGGTGGCGGCCAGGTCCCAGCCCAGGTTCGGCGGTGCGTACCAGATCACCTGGTCGGCATCGTTGACGCTCTCGGGCAGGCCATCGCGGTGGGCGCCGAGCTTCATCGAGTTGGAGCGCGGCTCGATCACGGCAATCAGCGGAGCATCGCCGATGCGTTTGCGCAAGCCATCGAGGGTGGTGGCGATAGCGGTCGGGTGGTGAGCGAAGTCGTCATAGATGGTCACTCCCTGTACTTCAGCGACCTTTTCCATCCGCCGCTTGACGCTCTTGAACGCGCTCAATGCGGCAATACCCATGGCCGGCACCACGCCGACATGACGCGCCGCCGCCAAAGTAGCCAGGGCGTTGGCGACGTTGTGCTGGCCGGTCAGCTCCCACTCGACCACGCCCTGGGTTTCGCCTTCGAAGCTGACTTCGAAACGCGAACCGTCGGCGCTGAGCAGTTTGACCTGCCACTGCCCGCCTTCACCGGTGGTCTGCACCGGCGTCCAGCAGCCCATCTTGATCACGCGCTCAAGGGCCGGCTCGGTGGTCGGATGGATCACCAGGCCTTCGCTTGGAATGGTTCGCACCAAGTGGTGGAACTGTCGCTCGATGGCGGCCAGGTCAGGGAAGATATCCGCATGATCGAACTCAAGATTATTGAGGATCGCGGTACGGGGACGGTAGTGCACGAACTTCGAGCGCTTGTCGAAGAAGGCGCTGTCATATTCGTCGGCCTCGACCACGAAGAACGGCGTGCCGCCCAGGCGCGCCGAGACCGAGAAATTCTGCGGCACGCCGCCGATCAGGAAGCCCGGGCTCATGCCGGCGTGCTCCAGCACCCAGGCAAGCATGCTGCTGGTGGTGGTCTTGCCATGGGTGCCGGCAACCGCCAGCACCCAGCGGCCTTGCAGCACGTGGTCGGCCAGCCACTGCGGGCCCGACACGTAGGGCAGGCCCTTGTTCAGTACGTACTCGACTGCCGGGTTGCCCCGCGACAGGGCGTTGCCGATCACCACCAGGTCGGGCGCCGGGTCCAGTTGGGCGGCGTCATAGCCCTGGGTAAGTTCGATGCCCTGGGCTTCAAGCTGGGTGCTCATCGGTGGGTAGACGTTGGCATCGGAGCCGGTGACCCGATGGCCAAGCTCCTTGGCCAGCACGGCCAGCGAACCCATGAAAGTGCCGCAAATACCGAGAATATGAATGTGCATGATCGACCTCGCAAAACGTCGAGGCAGGGTAGCCTAGGGCGCGACAAATCGCATCCTGTGTTTCGCTCAGGCGTCCCGGGCGATGCCGTGTTTGCGAAGTTTTCGATACAAGGTATTACGGCTAACCCCCAACTGCGCGGCGACATGGGTCATGTGCCAGCGCTGCTGCTCCAGCACTGCCAGCAAGGCGTTGCGCTCGGCGCTGTCCAGCAGCGGCGCGGGGTTATCCACAGGTGAGGAGCTTTTGATAAGTGCCGGCGGCTGGCGAACGACCGCCGGCAGGTCGGCAAACTCGATGTGCCCCTCTTCGCTCAGCGCCACCAAGGTACGCAGGACGTTGCGCAGCTGGCGCACGTTGCCCGGCCAGGCGAAGTCGAGCAACGCCCGGCGCGCCGCAGGGTCCAGGCTTACGCTTTGCTCACCGGCCTCTTCGGCCAGGATGAAGTCGAGCAACTGCGACTTGTCGCTGCGCTCGCGCAAGGCCGGCAGATCGATTTCCAGGCCGTTGAGACGGTAGTAAAGGTCTTCGCGGAAACTGCCATCCTCGACCCGCTCGAGCAAGTTGCGGTGGCTGGCGCTGATGATGCGCACGTTGACGGCCTGCGGTTCGCCGCCGATGGGCACCACCATGCGGTCTTCCAGCACCCGGAGCAAACGGGTCTGCAGGGCCAGCGGCATGTCGCCGATCTCGTCCAGCAATAGCGTGCCACCGTCGGCCTGCTGCAGCTTGCCGCGCATGCCCTCCTTGCGCGCCCCGGTAAAACTGCCGCCGCGATAGCCGAACAGCTCGCTCTCGATCAGGCTCTCGGGGATCGACGCACAGTTGAGGGCAACAAACGCCTTGCTGCTGCGTTGGCTGGCCTGGTGCACGGCTTTGGCGAAGGCCTCCTTGCCGCAACCGGTCTCGCCGCGCAGCAGCAATGGCACATCGCGTTCGAACACACGAACGGCCCGGCGAAAATCGTTCTGCAGGGCCGGATCGACCAGACAGATGCCACCGGGCTGCGAGGTTTTCGCCGGGGCAACAAACGGCGCCGCTGCCGGCGCCAGCGAACGCACCTGGCCGCGCAGACTGGCGAACAGTACCCGGCCGTCGCGGGTGCGTAGCGGCCAACTGGTGTTGGCCTGGGCAGTGGCGCGGCTGAACAGCTCGTCCTGCGCACAATCGAAGAACATATCCACAGGCTTGCCGAGCACACCGCCACGGATGGTGCCCAGCAGGTTCAAGGCGCTCTGGTTGACCGCGCAGATCCGCCCGTCGCCATCAAAGGCCAGCAGCCCTTCGCTGAACATCCCTACCGATTCGGCCTGCAGATGAAAGCGCAGGAGGAACTGGTTATCGAAATAGCGCAAAAAGTAGCTGCTCTCGATCATCTTCGCCGAGAGGTTGACCAGCGCCATGGTGTGAAACTGGCTCTGGCGCGAAACATCAGCGCGGGCAGACGATACATCGAGCACCGCCAGCAACTCGCCGTGCGGGTCGAACACCGGGCTGGCCGAGCAGGTCAGGCCGGTATGACGGCCACGAAAGTGCTCATCCTGGTGGATGGTTACCGCCTGGCGCTCGACCAGGCAGGTGCCGATGCCGTTGGTACCTTCACGTGCCTCGCTCCAGTCGGCACCCAGCCACAGCCCGGCGCGCTCGAAGATGCGCCGTTCGGTAGGCGCGGTGACGCAATTGAGGATGACCCCGCGGGCATCGGTGAGCAGCACCGCATGGCCGGCACCGGACAGCTGCTGGTGCAGGCTGTTCATCTCGTTGCCGGCGATCTGCAGTACCTGCTGCAAGCGCTCGCGGCTTTCCAGCACGCGGCCGTGCTCGAGCACGGTCGGGGCCATGCTCTGGGCCGGATCCAGGTGATAGTCCTCAAGGCAACGCAGCCAGGAACGGGCAATCGACGGATCGCTGCCGGGGCCCTGTGCCAGGGCCTTGCCCTGGGTCACGGTGAGGACTTGCCGGGCATGCCGGCTAAGGTGATTGCTCTGCACTTTTTATTGTTCTCCGCAGACGAGATAAGCCCAGCATCCTCCACCCGTCGGCGCAATGCAATGCTGGCTTGACCGCTGGGTCACGCTTTGTGTCAGCAACGGTACAAAGTGTCACCCAGGCTGTACCGGCGCTGCTACAGCGCCCTTCCTGCACCTGCGTAAAAACCTGCCAAGCCCTTGATTTAACTGGGGTCGGCCACACTGGCCCAACCCTTGCTCTATGCTTTACATCCTCCCCAACAAGCACAATAGCCAGGAGAAACATCATGCGTTATGCACATCCCGGTACCGAAGGCGCCAAGGTTTCCTTCAAGAGCCGTTACGGGAACTACATCGGTGGCGAGTTCGTTGCCCCAGTCAAAGGCCAGTACTTCGAAAACACCTCGCCGGTGAACGGCCAGCTGATCGCCGAATTCCCCCGCTCGACTGCCGAAGACATCGAAAAAGCCCTGGATGCCGCCCACGCCGCCGCTGATGCCTGGGGCACAACCTCGGTGCAGGCACGTTCGCTGATCCTGCTGAAAATCGCCGACCGTATCGAACAGAACCTCGAACTGCTGGCCATCACCGAAACCTGGGACAACGGCAAGGCCATCCGCGAAACCCTCAACGCAGACATCCCGCTGGCTGCCGACCATTTCCGCTACTTCGCCGGTTGCCTGCGCGCCCAGGAAGGCAGCGCCGCCGAAATCGACGGCAACACCGTTGCCTACCACATCCATGAACCATTGGGTGTGGTTGGCCAGATCATCCCGTGGAACTTCCCGATCCTGATGGCCGCGTGGAAACTCGCCCCGGCCCTGGCCGCCGGCAACTGCGTGGTACTCAAGCCGGCCGAGCAAACCCCGCTGGGCATCAGCGTACTGCTGGAGGTGATCGGCGACCTGCTGCCGCCTGGCGTGCTCAACGTGGTGCAAGGCTATGGCCGCGAAGCCGGTGAAGCCCTGGCCACCAGCAAGCGCATCGCCAAGATCGCCTTTACCGGCTCTACCCCGGTCGGTTCGCACATCATGAAATGTGCCGCCGAAAACATTATTCCGTCGACCGTCGAACTGGGCGGCAAGTCGCCGAACATCTTCTTCGAAGACATCATGCAGGCCGAGCAGAGCTTCATCGAGAAAGCCGCCGAAGGCCTGGTGCTGGCATTCTTCAACCAGGGCGAGGTGTGCACCTGCCCATCGCGGGCACTGGTGCAGGAGTCGATCTACCCGGCGTTCATGCAAGAGGTGATGAAGAAGATCAAGCAGATCAAGCGCGGCGACCCGCTGGACACCGACACCATGGTCGGCGCCCAGGCCTCCGAACAACAGTTCGACAAGATCCTCTCGTACCTGGAAATCGCCGAGAAGGAAGGCGCCGAACTGCTCACCGGCGGCAAGGTGGAAAAACTCGAAGGCAGCCTGTCGACCGGCTATTACATCCAGCCGACCCTGCTCAAGGGCACCAACCAGATGCGCGTGTTCCAGGAAGAAATCTTTGGCCCGGTGGTTAGCATCACCACCTTCAAGGACGAAGCCGAAGCCCTGGCGATCGCCAACGACACCGAGTTCGGCCTCGGCGCCGGAGTCTGGACCCGCGACATCAACCGCGCCTACCGCATGGGCCGCGGCATCAAGGCCGGTCGCGTCTGGACCAACTGCTACCACCTGTACCCGGCCCACGCCGCGTTCGGTGGCTACAAAAAGTCCGGCGTCGGCCGTGAAACCCACAAGATGATGCTCGATCACTACCAGCAAACCAAAAACCTGCTGGTCAGCTACGACATCAACCCGCTGGGCTTCTTCTAAACGAGATACAGCGCGGCTTCGAACCGGGGCCGCGCTGGCTCGCTTCCTGCAAGACCATCACCAGACAAACCGGCACCCGCCGGTATTGATAAAAACAACAGGTGAATCCTATGCCAAGCGATCATACCGGCAGCGTGCCGGCAGGCTCTTCTGTCGACTTCGAAAAAGTCGGCTCCGACTATTTCCAACAACGTGAACTGAAAAAGGGCGCCGCCGGCTGGGTATTGCTGGTGGGCCTGGGCGTCGCCTACGTGATTTCCGGCGACTATGCCGGCTGGAACTTCGGCCTGGCCCAGGGTGGCTGGGGCGGCATGTTCCTCGCCACCTTGCTGATGGCGACCATGTACCTGTGCATGTGCTTCTCGCTGGCCGAGCTGTCGTCGATGATCCCTACCGCCGGTGGTGGCTACGGTTTTGCCCGCAGCGCCTTCGGGCCCTGGGGCGGGTTTCTCACCGGCACGGCGATCCTCATCGAATACGCGATTGCCCCGGCGGCCATTGCCGTGTTCATCGGCGCCTACTGCCAGTCGCTGTTCGGCATCGGCGGCTGGATGATCTACCTGGCCTTCTACATCATCTTCATCGGCATCCACATTTTTGGGGTCGGTGAAGCGCTCAAGCTGATGTTCATCATCACCGCCGTGGCCGCCATTGCCCTGGGCGTGTTCCTGGTGGCGATGGTGCCGCACTTCGACGTCAACAACCTGTTCGATATAGCCCAGACCGACGCCGTCGGCGCCAGCAGCTTCCTGCCGTTCGGCTATGTCGGGGTATGGGCGGCGATCCCTTACGCGATCTGGTTCTTCCTCGCCGTCGAAGGTGTGCCGCTGGCTGCCGAAGAAACCAAGAACCCCAAGCGCGACCTGCCCCGCGGCCTGATCGGCGCCATGCTGGTGCTGCTGGCCTTTGCCCTGCTGATCCTGGTGGTCGGCCCGGGTGGTGCCGGTGCCGAGGCGCTCAAAGCCTCCGGTAACCCGTTGGTGGAGGCGCTGTCGAAAGCCTACGGCGGTTCGACCTGGATGGGCGGTTTCGTCAACCTGGTGGGCCTGGCCGGCCTGATCGCCAGCTTTTTCTCGATTATCTACGCCTATTCGCGGCAGATTTTTGCTTTGTCGCGTGCCGGCTACTTGCCACGCAAGCTCTCGGAAACCAACAAGAGCAAAGCGCCGGTACTGGCCCTGGTGATCCCCGGGATCATCGGCTTTGGCCTGTCGCTGACCGGCCAGGGCGACCTGCTGATCCTGGTCGCGGTGTTCGGCGCTACGCTGTCTTATGTACTGATGATGGCCGCACACATCACCCTGCGCATCCGCCGGCCGAAAATGGAGCGGCCGTATCGCACCCCAGGCGGCATCTTCACTTCGGGCGTGGCCCTGGTGCTGGCCTGCATCGCGGTGGTGGCGGGCTTTCTGGTCGACCCACGGGTAGTGATTGGCGCCGCGGCGATTTATGCGGTATTGATTGCCTACTTTGCTTTCTACAGCCGGCACCACCTGGTCGCCGGGACCCCGGAAGAAGAATTCGCCGCGATCCAGAAGGCCGAAGAGGCCCTGCACTGATCAACGCCACCTACGCCGCAGGCCAGCCCTGCGGCGTTCTGGAGAGTCTGTATGGCAAGTTTTGTTCACACGGCAGGCAACCAGACCTACCGTTTCGACAGCCTCAAGGAAGTCATGGCCAAGGCCAGCCCGGCGCGTTCGGGTGACTTTCTCGCCAGTGTCGCCGCCAGCAACGACGGCGAACGGGTAGCGGCGCAGATGGCCCTGGCCGACATCCCGCTCAAGCATTTTCTGACTGAAGCGCTGATCCCCTACGAAGACGATGAAGTCACCCGGCTGATCATCGACACCCATGATGCCAATGCCTTTGCCGCCGTCAGCCACCTGACCGTCGGCGGGCTGCGTGACTGGCTACTCAGCGAAGCCGCCGATGAAGACAGCCTGCGTGCCCTGGCCCCGGGGCTGACCCCGGAAATGGCTGCGGCCGTGTCGAAAATCATGCGCGTGCAGGACCTGGTGCTGGTGGCGCAGAAGATCCGCGTGGTCACCCGTTTTCGCGGCACCATGGGCCTGCGCGGGCGGCTTTCGACCCGCCTGCAGCCCAACCACCCGACCGACGAGCCGGCCGGGATTGCCGCGAGCATTCTCGACGGCCTGCTCTACGGCAACGGCGATGCAATGATCGGCATCAACCCGGCCACCGACAGCATTGCCTCGATCTGCGCCCTGCTGGAGATGCTCGACGCCATCATCCAGCGCTATGACATCCCCACCCAGGCCTGTGTGCTGACCCACGTGACCACCTCGATCGAGGCGATCAACCGCGGCGTGCCGCTGGACCTGGTGTTCCAGTCGATTGCCGGAACCGAAGCGGCCAACGCCAGCTTCGGCATTAACCTCAATGTGCTCAAGGAGGGTTACGACGCAGGTCTGAGCCTCAACCGCGGCACCCTCGGGCAGAACCTGATGTACTTCGAGACCGGCCAGGGCAGCGCCCTCTCGGCCAACGCCCACCATGGCGTCGACCAGCAGACCTGCGAAACCCGCGCCTACGCCGTGGCCCGTCACTTCAAGCCGTTTCTGGTCAACACCGTGGTCGGTTTCATCGGCCCGGAGTACCTGTACAACGGCAAGCAGATCATCCGCGCCGGGCTTGAAGACCACTTCTGCGGCAAGTTGCTGGGCGTGCCCATGGGCTGCGACATCTGCTACACCAACCATGCCGAAGCCGACCAGGACGACATGGACATGCTCCTGACCCTGCTGGGTGTGGCCGGAATCAACTTCATCATGGGCATTCCCGGCTCCGACGACATCATGCTCAACTACCAGACCACTTCATTCCATGATGCGCTCTACGCCCGGCAGACCCTGGGCCTCAAGCCTGCGCCGGAGTTCGAAAGCTGGCTGGCGCGCATGGGCATCTTCACCCAGGCCGACGGCCGGGTGCGTTTCGGTGACAACCTGCCACCGGCCTTCCGCCAGGCCCTGGCGCAACTGGGATAAGCGAGTCGACTATGGCCAATACTCCCCAACACGACAACAGCGCCAATCCCTGGCTGGAACTGCGCCGCCTGACCCCGGCGCGCATCGCCCTGGGCCGCACCGGCACCAGCCTGCCGACCGGCGCCCAGCTGGACTTTCAGTTCGCCCACGCCCAGGCCCGCGACGCCGTGCACCTGGCCTTCGACCATGCCGGCCTGCGCCAGCAATTGAGCGAGCGCGGACGTGAAAGCCTGCTGCTGCACAGCGCCGCCGCCGATCGTCACAGCTACCTGCAACGCCCCGATCTGGGGCGCCGCCTGCACGAAGATTCAGCACAACGGCTGCGCGAACACGCCCAGGCCAAC
This sequence comes from Pseudomonas sp. SORT22, assembly GCF_018417635.1. Taxonomy (NCBI): domain Bacteria; kingdom Pseudomonadati; phylum Pseudomonadota; class Gammaproteobacteria; order Pseudomonadales; family Pseudomonadaceae; genus Pseudomonas; species Pseudomonas sp. SORT22. Next base: position 829,578 of record NZ_CP071007.1, on the reverse strand, counting down.
CCCGGCGGCGTCGATTTGGCCATCGTGGTTGCCGACGGCCTCTCGGCCCTGGCCGTGCATCGCCATACCCTGCCGTTTCTCGCCCGCCTGGAAGAACAGAGCGCCGCCGACGGCTGGTCGACCTCTCCGGTGGTGTTGGTCGAACAAGGCCGGGTGGCGGTGGCCGATGAAGTGGGCGAGCTGCTCGGGGCGAAAATGACCGTGATCCTGATCGGCGAACGCCCGGGCTTGAGCTCGCCGGACAGCCTCGGGCTGTACTTCACCTACAACCCCAAGGTCGGCCTCACCGACGCCTACCGCAACTGCATCTCCAACGTGCGCCTGGAAGGCCTGAGCTACGGCATGGCCGCCCACCGCCTGCTGTACCTGATGCGCGAGGCTTGTCGGCGGCAGATGTCGGGGGTCAATCTGAAGGATGAAGCCCAGGTGCAAACCCTTGAGTCAGACACCGATACGCCGAAAAGCGGAAATTTCCTGTTGAGTAAACCTTGAGATCGTAGATTGCGCTTTCTAATTGCTTTCAGGCAGCATCTGCCAAGGCTGCCGGCGATTCGCCGCAAACTCCCATGGACCCTGAGGCCTGCTTATGCGAATCATCAAAGCAACCCTGGAACATCTGGACCTGCTTGCCCCGCTGTTCGTCAGATACCGCGAGTTCTACGGCCAGCTGCCCTACCCGGACTCCTCGCGCTCGTTCCTGGAAAAACGCCTGGAGCGTGGCGAGTCGATCATCTACCTGGCCCTGCCGGACGATGACGACAGCAAACTGATGGGCTTTTGCCAGCTCTATCCGAGCTTCTCGTCGCTGTCGCTCAAGCGCGTGTGGATTCTCAACGACATCTATGTCGCCGAAGACTCCCGGCGCATGCTGGTGGCCGACCACCTGATGCGCGAAGCCAAGAAGCTGGCCAAGGAAACCAACGCCGTGCGCCTGCGGGTATCGACCAGCAGCGACAACGAAGTGGCGATGAAAACCTACGAGTCCATCGGATTTCACGAAGACACCGAGTTCAAGAGCTACATCCTGCCTATCCACTCGGACTGATCCGGGCGCAACGGCAGGCGCGATGCCTGCCGTTCACATCCATTCGACATCCGCCGCTACAAACTGCGCAGGCACAATCTGTTCGTAACCGTATAATGCGCCTCTTCATTGTGTGTGAAACTTTACCCATCTTCCGGGTAGCGACCGTCCGCATTCGCACTGCCAGCCATCGCCAGCCCGTCGCCCGGGTCAAGAACACAAGGTGCTGTACATGGATTTCAACCCGCTGGACCTTATTCTGCATCTCGACGCCTACCTGGACCTGTTGGTCAACAACTACGGCCCGTGGATCTACGCGATCCTGTTCCTGGTGATCTTTTGCGAGACCGGTCTGGTGGTCATGCCGTTCCTGCCGGGTGACTCCCTGCTGTTCATCGCCGGCGCCGTGGCCGCAGGCGGCGGTATGGACCCGGTGCTGCTCGGCGGCCTGCTGATGGCGGCGGCAATCCTGGGCGACAGCACCAATTACGTGATTGGCCGAACAGCAGGCGAACGCTTGTTCCGCAACCCCAACTCGAAGATCTTCCGCCGCGACTACCTGCAGCAGACCCACGACTTTTATGAGCGTCATGGCGGCAAGACCGTGACCCTGGCGCGCTTCCTGCCGATCCTGCGCACCTTTGCGCCGTTCGTCGCCGGCATCGCCAAAATGCACTACCCGCGGTTCCTCGGTTTCAGCGTCGCCGGCACCGTGCTCTGGGTAGGCGGCCTGGTCACCCTCGGCTACTTCTTCGGCAACGTGCCGTTCATCAAGCAGAACCTGTCGCTGATGATCGTCGCCATCATCCTGCTGTCGCTGGTGCCGATGATCATCGGCATCGTGCGCAGCCGCATGGGCCGCAACGAAGCCAAGGTTCACTAAGCCCGGTTTATGTGGTCGCTGAGCGCCTGGCGCCGTCGCCGTACCCTGGCCCGACACCCGCTCGACCCGCAGCGCTGGCAGCGGGTGCGCGAGCGCCTGCCGATGCTCGATGGCCTGAGCGACGAAGAAGACCAATGGCTGCGTGAAGCCTGCGTGTTGTTCCTCGATCACAAGCACCTGACTGCCCTGCCCGGGGTAGAGCTGGACGGCGAGCAGCGGCTGTTTCTTGCCGCCCAGGCGCAACTGCCGCTGCTGCACCTGGGCGAGCTGAACTGGTACCAGGGTTTTCACGAAATCATCCTCTACCCCGACGACTTCGTAAGCCCCCAGCGCCATCGCGACGCCAGCGGCATCGAGCACGAATGGGACGGCGAGCACAGCGGCGAAGCTTGGCAGCAGGGCCCGGTGATCCTCGCCTGGCCTGGCGTGCTGGCCAGTGGCGGCTGGGAAGGCTACAACCTGGTGATCCACGAACTGGCGCACAAGCTCGACATGCTCAATGGCGATGCCAACGGCCTGCCGCCGCTGCACAGTGACCTGCGCGTCAGCGACTGGGCTCAGGTCATGCAAGCGGCCTTTGACGACCTCAACGCCCAGCTCGACCGCAACCCCGACGCCGAAACCGCCATCGACCCCTATGCCGCGGAAAACCCGGCAGAATTCTTCGCCGTCACCTGCGAATACTTCTTCAGCGCCCCGGACCTGCTCAACGACGCCTACCCCGCGGTGTACCAGCAATTGCGCGGCTTCTACCGCCAGGACCCGCTGGCCCGCCTGCAGCAGTTGCAGCGCCACCACCCGCATTACCAGGACGCGCAGGACTGAGCCTGCCGGACATCCGCCCGGGCGTGGCAAGCGCGCTGGAATGTGCCTATAATCGCGACCAATTTTTGGCCAAACATGGGGGCACTGCCCAATGAGCTACAGCAAGATTCCGGCTGGCAAAGACCTGCCGAACGACATCTACGTCGCCATCGAGATTCCAGCCAACCACGCGCCGATCAAATACGAGATCGACAAGGACAGCGACTGCCTGTTCGTTGACCGTTTCATGGCTACCCCGATGTTCTACCCGGCCAACTACGGCTACATCCCCAACACCCTGGCCGACGACGGTGACCCCCTCGACGTGCTGGTTGTTACCCCGTACCCGGTAGCGCCAGGCTCGGTAATTCGCGCCCGTCCGGTCGGCATCCTGAACATGACCGACGACGGCGGCGGCGACGCCAAAGTCATCGCCGTACCGCACGACAAACTGTCGCAACTGTACGTCGACGTCAAAGAATACACCGACCTGCCAGCCCTGCTGATCCAGCAGATCGAGCACTTCTTCGCGAACTACAAAGATCTCGAGAAAGGCAAGTGGGTCAAGATCGAAGGCTGGGATGGCGCTGACGCCGCCCGCGCTGCGATCACCAAGTCGGTTGCCGCTTACAAAGGCTAAGCAACCTTCGAAAAAACCCCGCACATGCGGGGTTTTTTTATGTCTGGCTGAAAAATTTCCTACAGCATCCTAAGCCAACGCCTGTAAACCGATCACATTCCCCGGCAAAAGAAGAACTTTGCGTTTATTTCCCGCAGCCGATAAGCCCACTAAACTCGGGCCTCATGAATACATCCGGTGATCGTCTCAAAGCGCTCCTGAGCGAGTGCAACCTGTCCCCTTCCGACTTTGCCGCGCAGCGCAAGGTTACGCCGCAGCACGTCAACAACTGGTTCAAGCGCGGCGTGCCCCTGGCCCGGCTGGATGAAATCGCCGAACTGCTGTGCGTGCGCAGCCGCTGGCTGCGCAACGGCGAAGGCCCCAAGCACCCCAACCCCTTGCCGCGCCTCAACAGCCAGGCCGCCCGCCCAGGCGTTGAAGGCCCCGATGCCAGCGCGCTGGCGGCGCATAGCTACAACGACATCCAGGTGCCGTTCTACAGCATCCAGACTCGCCAGCTAAAACCGGTCGAAGACCGTTACCTGCGCCTGCCGCTGCGTGCCCTCGACGCCGTCGGCGTCGACCCCGGCGATGCCCTGTGCCTGAGCATGCCCGGGCACAACATGAGCCCGCTGCTGCCACGCGGCACCACCCTGGCCGTCGACCGCAGCCTGACCCGGGTGGTCGAAGGCGAAATCTATGCCTTGCTGCACAACGGCCGCCTGCGCATCAACAGCCTCAGCCGCCGCGCCAACGGCGCCTTGCGCCTGCACAGCCAGGACAGCGACGAATACCCCACCGAAACCTACAGCCCGGCACAACTGAAAACCCAGCGTCTGGAAGTACTGGGCTGGGTATTCTGGTGGGGCCACCTGCGCGACAGCCGCCCGGGCTGAGCACCGGCCAGTGATTTTTTGCTGGGCATCGCCGGCCAATCCCAGTATGCTACGCCGCACATTTAGCCCGACGGCCCAGCCCGTCCGCGGCCCTGGCGCGGCACCCCACAGCTTGCCCGCCACCTCCCGGCCCTAGCGCCGGAGCAACGATTTTAAGGCGGTTGCGGCTTACCAAAAATTAGCCAAGCCCGTCCCCGGAAGCCGGCCACAAGCCGGCTTTTTAATGCCTGAAACATTCCCCTGCGCGCACCTGACCTGCCAAGCCCACACTTCGAACCACACCGGGAAAAACTCGACTACTTTTACTCGGTCGTAACCTGTTCTCACTGGAGTGGTCATGAAACTCATCGGCATGCTCGATTCCCCCTACGTGCGCCGCGTCGCGGTATCGCTGGAGCTGTACGGCATCAGCTTCGAACACCAGGCGGTGTCGGTGTTTCGCAATTTTGCCGAGTTCGCCGCGATCAATCCGGTGGTCAAGGCGCCGAGCCTGGTGCTGGACGACGGCACGCTGCTGATGGATTCGACGCTGATTCTGGATTACTTCGAAGCCCTGGCCGTACCCGCCAAAAAGTTATTGCCACAAGACCCGCTGGCCCGCGCCAGCGATTTGCAGGTGATCGGCCTGGCGCTGGCGGCCAGTGAGAAGTCGGTGCAGATCTACTACGAGCACAACCTGCGCCCGCAAGAGAAGCTGCACACGCCCTGGCTGGAGCGGGTGACCGGGCAGTTGCAGGCGGCGTATGCGCAGCTCGACGGCTTGCTCGCCGAACAGCCGAGCAAGTGCCCCAGCCTGCCCTTGAGCCAGGCAGAAATCACCACGGCGGTGGCCTGGTCGTTCACCCAGTACGTATGCGCCGAGGTGGTTGCGGCCAGCGACTATGCGCATGTGCAGCGTCTGGCGCAGAAGATCGAAGGGCATCCGGCGATGCTCAAGTACCCGATCGAATAGCGTCCGGCGCCAACCCCTCGCGCAGCATCTGCACGAAGGCATCCCGGGCCGGATGCCTTGCTGCCTGGGCATGCCAGTAGAAGGCGTTGCTAATGGCCTTGAGTTCGGCGAACTCATGGCCGCTCCAGCCGGCGCCCTTGCGGTATTGCTCGAAGATGCCCCTGGGCACCAGCGACACTCCGGCGCCAGCACTGACGCAACTGACGATGGCGCCATAGCTGGCAATGCCGACAATCGGCAGTCTTTGCCCCTGTTCGAGCAACCAGTGCTCCAGAGCCGCGCGGTATGGGCAACCTTCCGGCCACATGAAGATGGCCTTGCCCTGCAGGTCTTCAGCGCTGCGAATCGGCCCCAACGATTCAGGCGCGATCAGCACCAGGTCTTCCTGGTACATGGGCGTGCGCTTGAGCAACGGCCGCTCGACCTCCACTGCGACAATCGCCCCGTCGAGGCGATGGTTGAGCACGTCATCGAGCAGTTGCGACCAGGTGCCCGTGCTCAATTCCAGTGATACCTGCGGGAAGCGCGCATGGTATTCGGCCAGTAGCCGCGGAAGCCGGCCACTGGCCGAGGACTCGATGGCGCCGATACGCAGGCGCCCGCTGGGCATGGCTTGCGGGCTCAGAGCGGCCTTCGAGGCTTCGACCAGGGCGAGCATCTGGGTGGCGTATTCAAGGAAGGTTTCGCCTGCCGGGCTGATCTTCAAACCGCGACCATGGCGAAAGAACAGCGCCACGCCCAGCTCTTGTTCAAGCGCCTTGATCCGCGCAGTGATGTTCGACGGCACGTAGTGCAACACCTCGGCCGCACGGGCGATGCTGCCGGTGTCGTAGACCGTCTTGAACATGCGAATCTGCATCAGCTCCATACATCACCCAAAGTGAACGATACGCTCAGTATAAGTCGATTGTGGTGAGCATAGGCCTTTCTGATACTGAAGCTCCCAGCCCCCCCGGAGCCTCTTGCGATGCCACGCGCCCAATCCCTGAAAATCGTCCTGGCGACCCTGTTCGTGGTGCTGTGCTGGGCCTACTCACCCACGGGCATCCATATCGCCCTGCAAGGCTACGAACCGGGCCATCTGGCCTTGGCGCGGTTTATCGTGGCGTCGGTATTCATGGCCTTTGTCGCACTGTGGCGAGGGATCAGCCTGCCCCGGCTCAAGGACTTGCCGCTGTTGATGCTGCTCGGTTTTTTCGCAGTGTTTGCTCACCATGTGGCGATCAACTTCGGCCAGCGCGGGATCAGTGCCGGGGCATCCAGTGTGCTGGCGCAATCCACACCGTTGTTCAGCCTGTTGATCGGCTGTTTTGTTCTGCGTCAGAAGGCCAGCGCCTGGCACTGGGGCTGCCTGGTGCTGGGCATGCTTGGCGCGGCGATGGTGGTTGCCGGGGATCACGGGCCAGGCGCACTGAACGCCCACGGCCTGCTGGTGCTGTTGGCCGCGCTGTCGTGGAGTATCTACTTCACCCTGCAGAAACTTCATGGCCATCGGTACGACGGCCTGACCATGGTCTGCTACACCATCTGGGCCGGCACCGCCTTGCTGCTGGTGTATCTGCCGGGCCTGGCCGGCGCCGTGAAGGCCGCGCCACTGCAGGCAGACCTGGCGGTGTTGATGCTGGGCGTATTTCCCAGCGCCCTGGCCTACCTGGGCTGGGCCTTTGTACTGAGCCACACGCAGGTCAGCCGGGCAACCATGGCGCTGTACCTGATCCCGCCCTGCGCCATGCTGATCGCGGCCTCGCTGCTCGGCGAGCAGCCTTCGCTGATGGTGATAGTCGCAGCGGTGGTCGTGTTGATCAGTGTGCTGGCCCTGAACATTCCATCACGGCGGCGAATTCAACGGCCTGAACAGTTGCACCAATAGCCGGCCAAGTATGTAGAGCAGTGGTACCGCGAACAGCAGGCTGAACAGCACGATGTTCATCGCTTCACCGGCAATGACCTGCGGATCGCAACTGATCGGCCCGCTATTACCGCGCCCAAGGCGGATACACCCGGACTTGGGGTGGGCCGTCCAGTACGCCGCCGCGATGCACAAGCCGACCATCACTGAAAGCAGCAGCATCACCACCTGATCGCTGCCGCTTATCTGCAACCGTCGCCAGCGTTCTCTCACGCGCAGCTTCAGCATGCCGCGCTCTGAATCACGTCCTTGTTCATGCTCAACTCCTTTGCGTAACGGCGCACCGTCAGGCCGCCTCGGCAAATTTCACCTTGAAGTAATCCAGCAGGGTTTTGCCCCGGTAAAAAACCTCGCGTACCTCGGCACTTTCTTTAAGCAGCGCCTCACTGGGGAGCGCATGCTGATCTGCCGGCAAGGGCCGGGACCACTCCTGCACCGCTTTGGGGAACAGGGCCCTGGGGCGATTGTTGACCCAGTTGGAGATATGGCACGGCAAGGTCCAGCCACCAAACGCCTGGACGAACAGAAAGCCGAACACGTACTGCAGCCACGGGAAATTTTCCCGATAGCCGAGGCGGGCCATGTGGAAAAACGCCACCGTGCCCTCTTCGAATTCTTCTGACGGTGGCGCCGGCAAGGCTGCCGGGCCCTCTTCCATGTAGGCGCGAATCGCCTCCCACTCGGCCACTGCAGCGCGCAGGCTGCCGCAGGCCACAGTCAGCCAGAGGACGTTACCGCTGACGGCGCCACGCAGGCCGATCATCAGTTTGAACTCGGGCAGCACCGCGTATTCGGTGACCAGTTTGCCGGCCGAGACACAGGCGATAACCTCTTCCCACGGCACATAATGGGGGGCTGCACCTTTCTTCGGCACCATCGCCACTTCGCGTCGCTGGCGGTTGAAACGGATCGGCGGCTGGACTCTGAGCTCGCGCACGGTCTTGCAGAAAATGAACACGTACATCAGCGCCAACGCGCCGATAAAGCCCCAGATCGGCGGCGAGGCGAGAAAGTCGAGAACACCCGACCAGAACGGCTCGTACTTGCGCCGTGCCCAGCCCGCGAGCAGCGCCGTCATCACAAAGCTGGTGATCACGCCCATGACCGCGGCAATGCCGCAGCGGGCCATGAACTCGAAGTTGCCCCGGCCGATGCCGAAGTCCAGGTAGACCTCGTTGGCATCACGGTGCAGGAGCTGGTAGCTGTAGGCCTCGACGCCCGTGGGCAAGGGTTTGGGCGACAGGTAGACAATCTCGGTGCCAGAGACTTGCTCGAAGTCTCCGGCATGGGGCAGGCGTTGGTACTTACTGTCAGGCATGAAAACGGTCCGAGTCCTTTCGACAAGGAAGGCACGCCAAGGCGCGCCTCCTATGAATAACGCCGCACAGTATCGCGCAAATAGTCATCCAGCTGTTGCGTATCACCGCGCAGCCGCGGCAAGGCTGGTGAAGTTTCTGCACGCAGCAGCTCACTGTCGATGAACTGCTGCAGCACCACCCGTCGCGGCCCGTAATCGGCCTCGACCGCCTGGCGCTTGATGCGCAGCAATTCATCGATCTCGGCAAGCATCTGTGGCTCGTTCAAGGTGCCTGCCAAGAGGTCGGCAAAGGCCGTCGGCGGCATGCCCAGGCCCAGGTCGATCCAGCGCACCGCCAACAGCGAACGCAGCACGTAAAGGTACTTCTTGAAGCGCACCTGCTCGCCCTGGAGAAAGTCGCGGTGGTTCTTTTTCGCCATCGACAAGTAGTGATGCCGCGCCGCCCGAGCGCTGTAGAAGTTCAGCGCCAGCGCCCGCAGCGACTCGACCGCACCGGGCTCGGCGCGATACACCAGCGGCGAGCCGAGCCATTCGAGCAGGGTCGGGTTGGAGTTGCGCAGCAGCTTCAGGGTCTTGCGCAGCTCCCAACCGCTGATGTCCAGCTCGTCGGTCAGCGGCCGTTCGATCACGTCGCGCGGCTCGTCGACACGCAGGTACCAGTCCTGGCGCGGGACGTAGATGAAGCGCACGTCGAAATCGCTGTCGGTGGAGGCAAAGCCCCAGGCACGGCTGCCGGATTCGCAGGCGTAGAGCACGCGCACATCGTGTTCAAGCTCGACCCGGCGCAATTCTTCAAGCACCCACTCGCGCATGGCCCCCGGCAGTGGGTGACGGTCTTCCTTGTTCATGGTGTATCCCTTCCTATCCCTTTACGCACACCACCTGACGCAGGGTGTGCACTACTTCCACCAGTTCGCGCTGGGCCTGCATCACCGCGTCGATGTCCTTGTAGGCCATGGGGATCTCGTCGATCACGTCCTTGTCCTTGCGGCATTCGACATGGGCAGTGGCGCGGCGCTGATCCTCAACGGTGAACGCCTGCTTGGCCCGGGTACGGCTCATCACCCGCCCGGCGCCATGGCTGCAGGAGCAGAACGCCTCTTCGTTGCCCAGGCCACGAACGATGAAACTCTTGGCGCCCATGGAGCCGGGAATAATCCCCAGCTCGCCCTTTTGCGCCGACACTGCGCCCTTGCGGGTGACCAGCACGTCGTGGCCAAAGTGATGCTCGCGCTGCACATAGTTGTGGTGGCAGTTGACCGCTTCGAGGTTGGCCTCAAAGGGTTTGCCGAGCACCTTGCGTGTAGCGGCGATCACCGCGTGCATCATCAGCGCACGGTTCTGCCGGGCGAAATCCTGAGCCCACTCCACCGCCTCGACGTAGTCGGCAAAGTGCCGGCTGCCTTCTTCGAAATAGGCCAGGTTGCGGTCCGGCAGGTTGGCGATGTGCTGGCGCATGTCGGCCTGGGCCAGTTCAATGAACAGGTTGCCGATGGCATTGCCGACCCCGCGTGAACCGCTGTGCAACATGAACCAGACGCGGTTGGCTTCATCCAGGCAAACCTCGATGAAATGATTGCCGCCGCCGAGGGTGCCCAGGTGCTGGCGGTTGTTGGTTTTCTCAAGCTTCGGGTACTTGTCGGTGATCGCCTTGAAGCGCGCCGCCAGGTCGTGCCAGGCACGGTCGGCCATGGCCGGCACGCTGTCCCAGGCGCCCTGGTCGCGGCGGCCGAAGGTCTTGCCATGGGGCACAGCCTTTTCGATCGCCGAGCGCAGGCCGTGCAGGTTGTCCGGCAGGTCGCTGGCGGTCAGCGAGGTGCGCGCGGCAATCATGCCGCAGCCGATGTCGACGCCAACCGCCGCCGGGATGATCGCGCCCAGGGTCGGGATCACGCTGCCGATGGTCGAGCCCTTGCCCAGGTGCACATCGGGCATCACCGCCAGGTGCTTGAAGATGAACGGCATCTTCGCGGTGTTCAGCAGTTGCTCACGGGCGCCCTCGTCCACCGGGACGCCGTCGGTCCAGAGCTTGATCGGCTTGCCGCCGGCCACTTCGAGTATGTTCATGTCGGTACTTCCATTTTTATCTGTTGCTGCCGGGCTGCTTGAGCCCGGCAACGCTCATCCGGCCTTGATGCTGACCAGTCCATTCAACACCTGATCCAGGCCGCCGAACACCGAAATCCGGTCGATGCGCTCGGCCACCCGCTCCAGGGTCTCCAGTTCCTTCAGGCGCAGGGCCGTCGGGTTGTCTTCCATGACTTTGGCGGTGTTGAGCAGCGATCGGGTCGCCGAGGTCTCTTCACGGCGGCGGATGACGTTGGCTTGCGCCGCTTTCTCTGCCTCCACCACCTGCGCCAGCAGGGTTTTCATCTCGCCTGGGAGGATAATGTCGCGCACCCCCAGGCCGCTGACTTCGATGCCGCTGCCAGCGAGTTTTTCCTGCAGGTACTGGCTGACCGAATCGTCGATCAACTGCTTGTTTTCCAACAGTTCATCGAGGGTGCGGGTACCCACCGCCGCCCGCAGGCCGAACTGCACCTCGCGGTACAGATGCTCCAGCGGTTTGCTCAACTGCGCGAACGCACCGAGCACATCGCTGTAGCGCCAGTTGGCCGCAAGATTCAGGCGCAGGCTGACCTTGTCGCGGGTGAGAATTTCCTGCCCGCTGATTTCCATGGCCTGGATCCGCATGTCGACCAACTCGACACTCACCTGACGGTTGAAGCGCCAGAAGCCGTACTGCCCGGCACCCAGCAACTCTTCCACCACGCCATCGACCTTCAATACACCGACATGGAACGCCGGCACCGCCGCCAGCAACACCGCATCCAGCCCGGCCAGGCTGCGACCGCGCAGTTTAGGCTGGTTGAGCTGGGCTACCAGGGCGCTATCCAGGCGATAGGTCTGGCTCAGGTCGATGCGCTGCAGGGTCTGCGCACTCTGGCCCTTCCAGTACAGCTGGCGGCTGCCCGGAGCCAGCAATTCGACCAGGGCACCGTCCTCAAAACGCAGGCCGGCTTCGTTTTCCGCCAGGTCCATGCGCTCGAAATACTGCTCGACCAAGGCCGGCTCGCTCTGACGCAGGTAGCCCGCCAGGCGATGTTCGAACAGCGAAGTATTGAGGCTGAAGGTTTCTACCGTCAGCCGGTTGTGCAGGTCGAAACGCTTGTGCACGCCAGGTTCGAGGATCGACACAAAGTCGCCTTCGCAGAACAGCAGGCCGCGTTCGTTCTTTTTCACGATAAAGCGTTTCAACAGTTTCATCTTGATCATCCTGTGCAATTAAGTCCTTGGTGCCGGTGTTGCCAAAGCGCCGAGCGTTGCGGGCGTGGCCCGGAGGAGGCAGTTGCCGGGACTTCCTGTCCACTGACCGCATCCTGCGGTGCGGCAACTGCCTTGCTCCGGGCCCGGCCAACAAGCCGGGCAAATCGGCGGTGGGCGTGTGCGCTCCGTGCGCACCTTGCAGCCTTGCCTGGCTACGCCCCACCGGCGGGTACAACATTTGAATACCTTGGAGGGTATGTAAGGTTCGAGTCAGGCCTCGAGACCAGCGTCTCCGTGAGGAGCCACGCTATCGACTGCACGTTGCGGCGGCGGCATGCACGACACCTACACCAGGGGTGGGCTCGTGCACCGGCGGGGACATAAACCCCGTCCCGTTGGCCAGCTTGGCGATGCGGTCGGGGAAGAGATTGCGAGGGGCGTGCCAGGTTTTGAACAAGGTCCAAAATTAATTCTTATCATATTGATTTATAAGGTTTTTATTTTTACCAATAAAAAACCATGAGTTTTCTCAGCCCACACCAGACAAGATTTTTATATATTATTGGATACACATTTATCTATTGAGCTAAACAGCAATGAGCAAGCGCAGCGTCGCCATCGGCTTTCTCGGCACCACCCTGGATCGCAACGGCAAAGGCGCGGCGCGCTGGCAGCGCTGGCGGCCGACCATCAGCCTGTGCCAGCAGGCACAAACCCCCATCGACCGCCTGGAGCTGATCCACGGCACCAGCGCTCGCGACCTGGGCCTGGCCGAGCGCATTCGCGAAGATATCCAGAGCATCTCGCCGCACACCGAGGTGCGTTTGCAGCCGATGGTTCTGCGTAACCCTTGGGACTTCGAGGAGGTCTATGGCGCGCTGCACGACTTTGCCAGCGCCTACCCCTTCGATACCGAGCACGAGGACTACCTGGTGCATATCACCACCGGTACCCACGTGGCGCAGATCTGCTGGTTCCTGCTGACCGAGGCGCGCTACCTGCCGGCGCGGCTGATCCAGACCTCGCCAGCGCGCGGCAAGGAAGACATCGCCGACCCGGCCGGCACCAGCACGCTGATTGACCTCGACCTGTCGCGCTATGACCACATCGCATCGCGCTTTCAGCGCGAACAGGCCGACAGCCTGAATTTTCTCAAGGCCGGCATCGCTACCCGCAACGCCGCCTTCAACCGTTCCATCGAGCAGATCGAGCGGGTGGCGCTGCGCTCACGGGCACCGATGCTGCTGGTCGGCCCGACCGGCGCTGGCAAGTCGTTCCTGGCTCGGCGCATCTATGAGCTCAAGCGCGGCCGCCATCAGCTGGAGGGACGCTTCGTTGAAGTGAACTGCGCCACCCTGCGCGGCGACGGCGCCATGTCGACACTGTTTGGCCATAGCAAAGGCGCCTTCACCGGCGCCCAGAACGCCCGCGAAGGTCTACTGCGCGCCGCCGATGGCGGCATGTTGTTCCTTGATGAAATCGGCGAACTGGGCGCTGATGAACAAGCCATGCTGCTCAAGGCCATCGAAGAAAAACGCTTCTTCCCGCTGGGCTCGGACCGTGAGGTAGAGAGCGACTTCCAGCTGATCGCCGGCACCCACCGCGACCTGCGCAGCCGGGTCGCCGAAGGGCTGTTTCGCGAAGACCTTTACGCGCGCATCAACCTCTGGACCTTCGCCCTGCCAGGCCTGGCAGGGCGCCGCGAAGACATCGAGCCGAACATCGATTTCGAACTGCAGCGCCATGCCCGCGAACAGAACCGCCAGGTGCGCTTCAACCTCGAAGCCAAGCGCCGCTACCTGGCCTTTGCCAACTCGCCGCAAGCGCGCTGGGCCGGTAACTTTCGCGAGCTGTCGGCGTCGATCACGCGCATGGCCACCCTCGCCGACAGCGGCCGTATCGACGAGCCGCTGGTACTGGAAGAAATCGAGCGCCTGCAACACGCCTGGGGCCTGGAGCAAGGTGCCGACCCACTCGACGCCTTGCTCGGCGACCAGGCCCTTGACCAGTTCGACCGTCTGCAACTGCAGGCGGTACTCAAGGTGTGCGGCAACGCCCGCACACTGTCCGAGGCCGGGCGCCAGCTGTTCGATGTTTCGCGCCTGGAAAAAGAAAAGCCCAATGACGCCGACCGTTTGCGCAAATACCTGGCGCGCTTTGGCCTGGACTGGAATCAACTCAAGGGCTGAACAGGGTGCTAGAATCCGCGCCCTCTTCGGCCGCACCTGGCCGAGCACTACCGAAAAAGGACTCTCGGCTATGTCATTGCTGACAGCGACCCGCCTGCACCTCTGCTCCTTCGGCCTGCTGGCCGGCCTCAGCCTCACCGCAACCACTGCTTTCGCCGACGAGGCCACCGACCAGGCCCTGCACAAAGGCCGCTGGCAAGGCATGGCCGCCATGGCCAACCTGTACCTCAACGACGCCACCCCGGCCGAGTTCATGGATGCCGGTGACAAAGAGAAGAGCGAGCACGACAACTATGCCGGCGCCCTGGCCTTCTACCTGACCGCCGCCCGCCTCGACCCGAAGAACGCCTTCGCCGCGTACCAGGCCGCTGCCGCGCTGTCGTCCATGGACAGCCCGGAACTGGCCGCGCAATACCTCGACGAGGCCCGCGAGCGCGGCTTCTGGCAAGCGGTGATCCTCAAGGAAGACGACGAACTGGAGCCGATGAAAAACGACCCGGCCTACCAGAAGCTGCTGCAAGCGGCCGAGAAGAACTACCCGACCCAGGCCAAGGACGCCGGCCTCGCCGCCTTCAGCATCCCTGAAGGCAAGGCCCCGGCTGGCGGCTGGCCGGTGGTGGTGTGGCTGGCAGGCTTTGGCACCGAAGGCGTCAAGGGCACCAACATGCGCGCCGACCTGGTCGGCGACAAGGCCGTGCTGGTGGCCCTGAACGGTACCCTCAAGCGCGACGAGCATCAGTTCATGTGGCAGCAGCAGTCGGTCGAGCCGACCGAACAAGCGGTGGCCGCAGCGCTGAAGAAGCTGGAAAAAGACACCCGCATCGACCGCTCGAAAGTCGCCCTGATCGGCTTCTCCCAGGGTGCCGAACACGCCGCCCACCTGATCGCCCAGTACCCGCAGAACTACAGCGGCGCGGTGCTGCTGTCGCCGGGCGGCTTCAAGATCCCGTTCACCGTGCAGAAGGCCAAGGACAAGCGCCTGGTCGTGGTCCACGGCGCCCAGGAGCATGAAAGCAACCTGCAACTGACCGCCACCACCGAAAAAGCCTTCGCCAGCAACAACAAGGTGCAGAGCCACGAACACCCTGAAGGCCACACCTTCCAGGACGACTGGCGCAAGGCCTACCCAGGCTACCTGGACTACGCCCTGGGCCTTTGAGTGCGCGCCAGGCAGCCCCGGAAAGCACCTGAGAAATAATCTGTTCGAGAAAATTTACAGCCCTGCAGACAGCTACTAAGGTGAATGCAGAGGAATGAACCGCGACTGATTCAAGGCAGTCGCATCGTGCTGAGCGGGGGCGGTTGCACGCCCCCGGGTTTGCCTCTGTTAAGGGGCGGGAAGACGACTTCATGGGGCGCCGCAAGCCAACCCTGAGTCGTCCCCGCCTCTACTTTTTTCTGCCCTACTTCAAGCCCAGCTGGTTGCGCAAAAACTCGTGCAGGCCGGCCGCGCTTTTCTTGTAGCCATCAGCCGTCAGGTGCACCAGATCACCACGGGCCAGGCCCGACGCCTGCCAGCCGACAATCGAGCACTGCCCGCCCATGTACGCCTGCCAGTCCCAGAACAGCGCATTGGCCTGCTTGGCCGCCTGGCGCTGGATGCGGATCACCTGGGCCAGTTGCTGCGGCTGGCGCGCACTGCAGCTACGAGCCTTGCGCTGCTTGATCGAGTCCGGCGGGCCGACCAGCAATATCACCGCGCGCGGCAGATCCTGGCGCAGGCGCTTGAGGGTGTTGCGCAGTTGCGTCTGGTACAGGCCAAGATCGAGGGTGTCATCGAAGGCTTCATTGGTGCCGTAGGCGAGAATCACCAGGTCGGGGCGCAGGGTCTTGAGGTTGTCCTGCCAGCCGGCCTGCCATTTATCCTGCACTTCCAGGCGCGCGCCATTGATGCCCAGCGCCGAGTAGATCACCCCGGCATTCTTCTGGCCCTGGATATACCAGCCACCCAGCAGCGTGCCGGGGCGATTGCTGACGCTCAGGTCCAGCGGCAGAGCCAGGTTGCTGACTTGCGGGCCGAAGCGCCACTGCCCGCCGGTGGCCGCCAGCAGGCGCTGGTTGCGCCCACGGCCATCGCGCAGCACCAGGGTGCTGTTTTCCCGCGCCTGGTACAGCGCCTGCACCCGATAGCGTTGCGCCGTAGGCTCGCGGGCTTCGATGCGCACGCTGGGGTTGGCCGCCATCGGCACCGACAGGTAACCGCCAAGCGGGAATTGCGTGCTCTGCTGGTTGCGCGCCGACACCAGCTCCCACTGGCGCTTGGCGGTTTTCAGGATCACCTGGTCGTAGCGGGTGCCGGGCACCGGCGTGGCGGCAATCAGGCCGATACCGCCATCACCATAACGCGCCTGCAGCAGGCGGCGCATCTCGCCACTGAAGAGGTCGGCAGCGGTGTGCGAATCGCCGAACTGGATGATGTTGACCGGCGCGCGGTTGGCGTTCTTGAACTTGCCCGCCAGTACCGCCAGGTTGCCATCGACGCGGCTGGCCGGGGCCTTGGCCGCCGTATTGGCAGGCTTGGCCGAGGTGTTGACCGCCGCTACCGGGCTACAGCCCGGCAACGCGCAGATCAGCAGGGCCAACCCCAGAATGTTGTGCAGTCGAGGCATCAGTGTCCCGTTACAGTGAGGCCGGGAAAGGCGATCAACGAGAGAATCCGTTCCGAGATCAGCTTCTGTCCGGTGGTAGTGAAATGGATGCCGTCATCGACCCGGGTCTTGATCCGTTTGCCCTGAGCGTTCTGCAAGGTATAGGAGAAACTGTCGTCGTTGTAACCCAGGACCGGGTTGGCCGAAACGTAATGCTGCTGATACAGGCCGGTCTGTTGCTCGTACAGCCCGCTCAGGTAAGCCATGGCCGTAGACAGCTTGGGCTTTTGCATGTTCGGCGGCCCGACCCAGATCACCTGCACATTGTGCTCACGGGCCTGGTCGAGGATCGAGTCGATACGCTGGCGATAGGTGACTTCCCACTCCGGCGACTTGAAGCGCAAAAACGGCTTGCCCTTGCCCTGGGGCATGTCCCAGGGGTCGTTGGGGCCGAGGAAGATCACCATCAGGCGGATGTTCGGCTCGCTTTCCAGGGTCTTGGCCACGGTCTGCGGCCAGTTGAAGAAACCGGGATAGGCAAGGCCGGTGCTCTGCTTGCTGAGGTTGACGCTCTTGATCTGGTAACGCTTGCGCAGGCTGTTGGCCAGGTGCGGAGCGACGCCCTGCATCAGTGAGTCGCCGACCAGGAAGACTTCATCACCCGCCGCCAGGGACACCACGGTGCCGGCTTGCAAAGGTGCCTGGGCAACTTGCGCTGCGGGTTGCGGCACTGGCGTAGCCACTGTTGCCGGCACAGGCGCAGCCGTTGTCGCAACCTTGACTGGCACCGGGTGAGCCGCAACCGGCGGCTTGTCCAGGTGCACCGGGACCACAGGAATCGGCGCTGGCAGCTCCACGGTGTCGTTGGTCTCAACCTTGGCCACCAGCACCTGCTCGCTACGTTTTTCCAGGCTGTCGATAAAGCTGTCGCGAGCATCGCCCAGGGCATGGGTGAGGTTACCGCCCATGCGCCAGGCCGGGCTCTGGCCAAGTACCGGCAGCTCGCAGCTCTGGTGATACTTCTGCTGGCAATACAGGCTGATCGAATCCTGGTTCAGCCAGAACAGCAACAGCGTGGTGATGACAACGGCGTAGAAAGCCTTGGCCGCGCCCAGTTGCGACGACAGCAAACGACCGGCATTAGAAGCTTGCATAGATGAACCCCGGCACGCCCGATTGCGAAGCAAAAATGACCAAGGAAATGAACAACCCCAGCGGTATTGGATACAGCTGCCAGGGCAAGCGCGTGGTGGTAGCAAAGAACTGGCGCAGCAGCACCAGCAACTGCGGGTAGACGGCGACATACAACACGCTCGCCAGCAACAGCAGGCCGGTACTGGAGAACAATCCATCCAGGCTCAAGCCGCCGATACCGGCGAGCATGTCCATGGCTTCATCAAGGCTGGCGCTACGGAAGAAGATCCAGGCGAAGGCCACGTAGTGGAAGGTCAGCAGGCGCGCCGCCAGGCCGGCGCCCGGCCAGCGCATCGGCTGCGGCAGGATGTAGGTCGAAGCCTTGTACAGCGCCAGGCCAATGCCATGCAGCGCCCCCCAGATGATGAAGTTGATGCTCGCCCCGTGCCACAGGCCGGAAATCAGCATCGCCAGCAGCATGTTCAGGTTGCCGCGCCACACCCCCTGGCGATTGCCGCCCAGCGGAATGTAGACATAGTCGCGAATGAACAGCGACAGGCTGATGTGCCAGCGGCCCCAAAACTCCTTGAGGTTGTGCGCGGCATAAGGCGCATTGAAGTTGTCGGGCAGGCGAAAGCCCAGCAGCAAGGCAATGCCGGTGACCAGGTTGGTGTAACCGCTGAAGTTGAAATAAATCAGAAAGCTGTAGCCATACACGCTCAGCAGTATCTGCTCGGGCGAATAGCTGCCCGGCGTCTCGAACACCGGGTCAACCCACTCACTGGCCAGCCAGGCACTGCAGAAGAACAGCTTGACCACCGCCAGGGCAATCAACCCCAGGGCCCGTTGCGGCTCCAGCACTTCACGGATAGTACTCGTGCGAATCTGCGGCAGCATGTGGCTGGCACGGTTGACCGGGCCGGCGATCAGGCTGGGGAAGAACGCCAGGTACAGGGCCAGGTCGAACGGCGAAGCCGAGGGCATCTCGCGGCGGTTGATCGACACCAGGTAGCTGACCGAGTGAAAGGCGTAGAACGACAGGCCGATCGGCACCAGCACTTCCAGCACCGGCAGCGACACGTCCAGCCCGGCACTGGCCAGGGCGCCCTGCACGCCGCCGACAAAGAACTCCTGGTACTTGAACAGGTAGAAACAGCCCAGCACCAGCAGCAACACCAACAAATAGCTGAAGCGCCGCCCGGGATAACGCTCACCGACCAGGCCGAGCAGATACACCAGGGCGCTGTAGCCCAGCAGGATGTACAGGGAGTTGAAGCTGAAACTGGCCACCAGGCCGTAACTGGCGGCCAGCAGCAGGACGTTCTGCAAGCGAATGCTCCAGCACAGGCTCCAGTAAACGATGAAAAACAGTGTGAAGCAGAGGCCGAACTCGATCGAAAGGAAGCTCACAACGTAGTCCATTACGTGACAACAGAAATAGGAGGCGTTACCGCCGCAGAGCCGCGGGGCAAAGCGGGCGCGATTATGGCAGAGAGCCACAAGCCCTCACAATGCGAGCCCTGTAGAAAAATCAAGACTTCACCGCCGGCCTTTGTGCAACAGAATGCGACGAAAGATCGACCCTATCGATTTGCTCCCCCCGCCCCGCTCTGCTAGTGTCGCGCCGTTTATACTGCCACCGAGACAGCCGCCATGGCCCGAAAAAAAGCCTCCATTGATTTCGAGCAATCCCTCGCCGACCTGCAGGTCCTGGTCGAGCGCCTGGAGAACGGCGAGCTGTCGCTGGAAGACTCGCTGACCGCCTTCGAGCAAGGCATCAGCCTGACCCGCGACTGCCAGAGCGCGCTGGCCCAGGCCGAACAGAAGGTCCAGGTGCTGCTCGAGCGCGATGGCGAACTGGCGACCGAGCCTTTCGATGCGGAACAGCCGGAATGATCGCCGCCTACCAGGCCAGTTGCCAGGCGCGGGTCGACGCCGCCCTCGAACACCTGTTCATCGCCCCCTCGGTTGAGCTCAGCCGCCTCTATGAGGCCATGCGCTACAGCGTCATGAATGGCGGCAAACGGGTACGCCCGCTGCTCGCCTATGCCGCCTGCCAGGCCCTCGGTGCTGCACCGGAGCAGGCCAACGGCGCGGCCTGCGCGGTCGAATTGATTCACGCCTACTCGCTGGTGCACGACGACCTGCCGGCGATGGACGATGACGACCTGCGCCGCGGCCAGCCGACCACCCACAAGGCCTTCGATGAAGCCTGCGCGATCCTCGCTGGCGACGGTTTGCAGAGCCTGGCCTTCAGCGCCCTGCTCGACCCGCAATTGAGCCCGCAGCAAGACAGCATCCGCCTGGCCATGGTCCAGACCCTGGCGCTGGCTGCAGGGCCTGCTGGCATGGTCGGCGGCCAGGCCATCGACCTGGGCTCGGTGGGCCTCAAGCTCGACCAGACGGCGCTGGAGTTCATGCACCGGCACAAGACCGGCGCGCTGATCGAAGCCAGCGTCAGGCTCGGCGCCCTGGCCAGCGCCCGCGCCGACCAGACCCAGCTCAAGGCCCTGCAAACCTATGCACAGGCCATCGGCCTGGCCTTCCAGGTTCAGGACGATATCCTCGACGTCGAGAGCGACACCGCCACCCTGGGCAAGCGCCAGGGCGCCGACATCGCCCGCGACAAGCCGACCTACCCGGCCCTGCTCGGCCTCGAAGCAGCCAAGGCCTATGCCCTGGAACTGCGCGACCAGGCCCTGCATGCCCTGCGTCCGTTTGACGCGGCAGCCGAGCCGCTGCGCGAACTTGCGCGGTACATCGTCGAGCGCCGTAACTAAGCAGCGCGGGTATCGCGGGACAAGCCCGCTCCCACAGCGATCACTGTAGGAGCGGGCTTGCCCCGCGATTAGCTCAAATGGGCAGCCAACACCGCAATAAGGTAAACTGCCGCCACTTCATATCTATAACGATTCGCCTGATGCCCACGACGTTTCAAGAGATCCCCCGCGAACGCCCGGTCACGCCGCTGCTTGACCGTGCCGATACGCCTGCCGGCCTGCGCCGCCTGGCTGAAGCCGACCTGGAGAACCTGGCCGACGAGTTGCGCCAGGAATTGCTCTATACCGTTGGTCAGACCGGCGGGCATTTCGGTGCCGGCCTGGGCGTCATTGAGCTGACGATCGCCCTGCACTACGTCTTCGACACCCCGGACGACCGTCTGGTGTGGGACGTCGGTCATCAGGCCTATCCGCACAAGATCCTCACCGGTCGCCGCCAGCGCATGCACACCCTGCGCCAGAAGGACGGCCTGGCCGCCTTCCCGCGCCGCGCCGAGAGCGAGTACGACACCTTTGGCGTCGGTCACTCCAGCACCTCGATCAGTGCGGCCCTGGGCATGGCCATCGCCGCCCGTCTGCAGAACGATCCGCGCAAGTCGATTGCCGTGATCGGTGACGGCGCGCTGACCGCCGGCATGGCCTTCGAGGCGTTGAACCACGCCCAGGAAGTCGACGCCGACATGCTGGTGATCCTCAACGACAACGACATGTCGATTTCGCGCAATGTCGGTGGCCTGTCCAACTACCTGGCCAAGATTCTTTCCAGCCGCACCTACTCGAGCATGCGCGAGGGCAGCAAGAAGGTCCTCTCGCGCCTGCCCGGCGCCTGGGAAATCGCCCGCCGCACCGAAGAGTACGCCAAGGGCATGCTGGTACCCGGCACCCTGTTCGAAGAGCTGGGCTGGAACTACATCGGCCCGATCGATGGCCACGACCTGCCGACCCTGGTCACCACCCTGCGCAACATGCGGGACCTCAAGGGCCCGCAGTTCCTGCACGTGGTCACCAAAAAGGGCAAGGGTTTCGCTCCGGCCGAGGTCGACCCGATCGGCTACCACGCGATCACCAAGCTCGAACCTGTGGACAAACCCGCCGCCGCGCAGAAACAGGCTGCCGGACCGAAGTACTCCGCAGTGTTCGGCCAATGGCTGTGCGACATGGCGGCTGCTGACCAGCGCCTGGTCGGCATTACCCCGGCCATGAAGGAAGGCTCCGACCTGGTGGCCTTCAGCGAGCGCTACCCGGATCGCTACTTCGACGTCGCGATTGCCGAGCAGCACGCGGTCACCCTGGCCGCGGGCATGGCCTGCGAGGGCGCCAAGCCGGTGGTGGCGATCTATTCGACCTTCCTTCAGCGCGCCTACGACCAGTTGATCCATGACGTCGCGGTGCAGAATCTCGACGTGCTGTTCGCCATCGACCGCGCCGGCCTGGTCGGCGAAGACGGCCCGACCCACGCGGGCAGCTTCGACCTGTCGTTCCTGCGCTGCATCCCCGGCATGCTGGTGATGACCCCGAGCGACGAGAACGAACTGCGCAAGATGCTCAGCACCGGCCACCTGTACAACGGCCCGGCCGCCGTGCGTTACCCACGTGGCAGCGGCCCGAACGCAACCATCGAAAACAACCTCGAGCCACTGGAAATCGGCAAGGGCATCGTCCGCCGCCAGGGCAGCAAGGTCGCCTTGCTGGTATTCGGCGTGCAACTGAGCGAAGCCCTCAAGGTTGCCGAGCAGATCGATGCCACCGTGGTCGACATGCGTTTCGTCAAACCGCTGGATGAAGCCCTGGTGCGCGAGATTGCCGGTAGCCACGAACTGCTGGTGACCATCGAAGAGAACGCCATCATGGGCGGCGCCGGTGCGGCAGTGAGCGAGTTCCTCGCCCGCGAAGCGGTGCTCAAGCCAGTGCTGCACCTGGGCCTGCCGGATGTGTATGTCGAGCATGCCAAGCCTGCGCAGATGCTCGCCGAGTGCGGCCTGGATGCCGCCGGCATCGAGGCTTCGGTGCGTCAGCGGATGCAACTGCTCGGTCTTTGAGACCGCATCGCGGGTCAAGCCCGCTCCTACAGGTTTTGTGGGAGCGGGCTTGACCCGCGATAGCAATGGAACTGCCCATGAAATCTCTGCGTCTTGCCCCCCTCCTGCTATTGCCAACCACCCTGCTGGCCGACCCGATCGACCGCGAAAGCGCCCTGAAGCTGCCCAACACGCTGATCAGCGCCAACCGCCAGGTCGAAGACCGCACGCAAACCAGCGCCGCCAATACGGTGTTCACCCGCGACGACATCGACCGCCTGCAGCCTTCCAGTGTTACTGATCTGCTGACTCGGGTGCCGGGTGTTCAGGTCTCGCGCACCGGCGGGCGTGGCAGCTTGCCTGGCATTTTCATTCGCGGCACCAAGTCGGCCCAGAGCCTGGTGCTGGTCGATGGCGTACGTATTGCCAACACCTCGTCCGGCGACAGCGGCCTGCAGTTTCTCAACATTGATCAGATCGAGCGGGTCGAAGTGTTGCGCGGTTCGCGCTCGGCGATCTATGGCAGCGATGCGATTGGCGGGGTGATCCAGATCTTCACCCGCCGCGCCAGCAAGCCCGGCCTGCAACCGCGTCTGCACCTGGCCGGTGGCAGCAACAAGACCTGGCAGCGCGATGTCGGCCTGTCCGCAGGTGACGAGCGCACTCGTTTCAACCTCGCCGCAGGTCTGGACGAAACCGACGGCATCAACGCTACCCGCGAGTCATTCCCGGCCAACGGCGATCATGATGCCTACAGAAACAAGAGCCTGAGCCTGAACCTCAGCCATGTTGCCAGCGACTCTCTGGAACTGGGCCTGAATCTGCTCGACAGCCGCGGACGCAGCGAATACGACAACCTGTTTGGCGACCACAGCCAGCCCTACACCGATTTCACCGTCAGTAGCCTCGGCACCTATGCCGACGCACAGCTCAGTGACATGTGGCATTCACGCCTGGAGCTGGGCCACAGCGAGAACCGCGATACCAAGCGCGACTCGCTGCAGCCGGGCGGTAGCGAGTTCAACACTTACCGCGACTCGATCAACTGGCAGAATGACCTTAGCTTCGACGAGCGCAACAACCTGTTGCTCGGTGGCGACTGGTATCAGGATCGCCTGCATGGCAGCACGTCCTTTGACGAAGACAGCCGCTGGAACCGCGCCGCTTTTGTCCAGCATCGCTACAAAGGCGACAGCTTCAACACCGAAATCGGCGTGCGCCGCGACCAGAACCAGCAATTCGGCAGCCAGAACAGCTGGAGCGCCAGTCTCGGCGTGCCGCTCAACGCCGACAACGACCTGCTTCTGTCCTACAGCGAAGGCTTTCGCGCACCGACGTTCAACGACCTTTACTACCCGGACTTCAGCAACCCCGACCTCAAGCCCGAGCGCTCGAAGAGCTACGAGCTGCAATGGCGCAGCCAACTGACCGACAGCACCCGGCTGGAGGCCTCGCTGTACCGCACCGACCTGCGCAATGCGATCTCCCTGGGCCCCAACTTCATTCCACACAATGTCGGCTCGGCACGCATCAATGGTTTCGAAGCCAGTCTGCATCAGCAGTGGTTTGGCTGGCAGAGCAGCCTCGGCCTGGCACTGATCGACCCGCGTGACCGCGATTCCGGGCACACCCTCGAACGTCGCGCCCGCCGCACCCTGAGCCTGGACCTGGATCGCCAGTTCGATCGCCTCGGCCTCGGTGCCAGCTGGCAGGCAGTCAGCAGCAGTTACGCCGACGCCGACAACAAGCGCTCACTCAGCGGCTACGGTCTGCTCGGTTTGCGCAGCAGCTGGAACCTGAGCCGCGAGGTTCGCCTGGAGCTCAAAGCCGATAACCTGCTGGATAAAACCTACAGCCGTGCGCAGTACAGCTACGGCGCAGGCTATGCCGATTACCGCGAAGAAGGCCGCACCTGGCTATTGGGCGTCACCTGGACACCGGCGCTTTAGCCTGCAGCAGTTCGCACAGCTTGGCCGTCGCTTCGATCATCTGCCCGCTGGGGCGCTCCAGGCCTTTGTCCGGCACCTGCAGCAACAGGCCATCACGCACGGCAGCGACGTGCGGCCAGGCCTTCCAGGCCTCGAGCTGGAGCTGATCAGGGGCAAGGATCACCTGCGGGTTGCGCGCCAGTACGGTCTCCAGGTTGACCTGCGGCGCCGGCTGGGGGAGGTCGGCAAACACATTGCGCGCGCCGCAGACACTCAGCGCATCGGAGATGATCTGGTAACCACCAACCGTATACAGCGGCTTGTCCCAGACCTGGTAGAACACCGTCAGCGCCTGCTCGCGATGGTACTGCTGGCGCAACGCGGCAAGGCGCTGGCGCAAGGCTGTGGATAACTGCCCGCCCTGCGCCTTGCGCCCGATCCGCAGGCCAATTTCGTCCACCTGCGACACCAGGTCATCCAGCTCGTGCACATCGACGCTGTATAGCGGGATACCCAGGCGTTCGAGCTGGTCGCGCTGGGCCGCCGGCACGCTGCCCGGCCAGTACAGCACCAGGTCCGGGCGCACGCTGAGCAGGCGCTCCATGTCCAGTTGGCCATAACGGCCCACCAACGGTACGGTGCTTAACTGCGTCGGCCGTTCGTGCCACTCGGCCATGCCCACCAGCAGGTCGCCGGCTTGCAGCTCGAGGATGATTTCAGTGATCGAGGGCGCCAGGCTGACCACCCGCGGCGCCGCGGCCAGCGGCATACCGAAGGCCAGCAGCAACAGCCACAGGTAGCGACGCATCAGCCGAGCTGGCGAGGAATGCGATAGAGGTAGAGCAGGACCACGCTGGAGATTGCCAGGAGGATCTGCGGCACCGCCTCAAGGCCAACGAATACCGACAACGCGGCGACCCAGGCCGGCAGGCAGGCGAACAACATGCCCAGGCGGCGGATACGTGCCAGCTCGATCCAGGCCGCAGGTTCATCGTCGCTGTTCAGGGCTTTCTGGGTGGCGATCAGCCCGTGCTTGTAGGCGCCAAAGCGCGGCAGGCTGAGAAACATCGAGGCCACGCCGGCGATAAACATCGGCATGGCCAGGATCGGAATCAACGCCTGCACGCCACCGAAGGCCCAGGCAAACACCAGCAACGGCGCCAGCGCCACCGCCAGGTACTGCCACCAGGCCAGCTCCAGGCGACGGCGAACCTGGGCGCGGGTCACGCCCGACCGGCCTCGCCCTGGTGCTCGTTGCCCATCATGTGGCCGAGCTTGCCGGCTTTGGTCGCCAGGTAGTGTTTGTTATGCGGGTTGTGGCCGGTGTGCAGCGGCACCCGCTCGGCAACCGGAATGCCCATGCCGGTCAGTGCCTTGACCTTGCGCGGATTGTTGGTCATCAGCCGCAGCGACTTGACACCCAGGTGCTCGAGCATCGGCTGGCACATGCCGTAGTCACGCTGGTCGGCGGCAAAGCCCAGGCGTTCGTTGGCTTCGACGGTGTCGGCGCCGCCATCTTGCAGCTCGTAGGCGCGGATCTTGTTCAACAGGCCAATGCCACGGCCTTCCTGACGCAGGTACAGCAGCACGCCGCGGCCTTCGCGGGCGATCGCCTGCAGGGCCGCTTCGAGTTGCGAACCGCAGTCGCAGCGCTGGCTGAACAAGGCGTCGCCGGTCAGGCATTCGGAATGCAGGCGCCCCAGCACCGGCTGCCCGTCAGCCACATCACCCAGGCTGAGGACGACGTGCTCGCGGCCGGTGGCTTCATCGAGAAAACCATGCATGATGAAGGTCGCAAACGGGGTAGGCAGCTTGGAAGCGGCAACAAAAACGACGGGCACGTTGTGCTCCTGATCAGTAACTTGAAAATTGACGTGGGCCGATTGTATCAGCAGCGTGGCGCCGCTGCTTAGGCTGAATTATTGGGCAAACAGATCGACAAGTTCGATATCAGCTACGGCCGCTTGCCCTCGCCGTCGAACGGATAGGGCTGCTTCCAGTGCTCGAAGATCGCCCGCAACTCGCCACTGGCCACCAGCTTGTCCATGCGCTGGTCGAACAGCGCACGCAACGCCTTGCCCTCGGCGGTGCGGCCAAAGGCCAGGTACAGCGGCAGCTCCGCCAGGTGGCTGCGGCGAAACAGCTTGGGATCGGGGGCCTGGCCGAGCACATAGTCGACTTCGGTCAGGGCATCGATGTAGTAGTCGACGCGATCATGTTCAAGCATCGGCAAGATCCCCTCGCGGCGCTGGATTTCGCGAAAGTGACCGACATTGGGCAGATAGCTTTTGTAGTCATAGCCGCGCACCCAGGCCAGGCGATACTGGCCGAGGGTCTGCTGGGTCGGCACAGGGCTGGTGGCCAGGCCCAGGGCATAGATATGGTCCATATCGAAATGCCAGCGCGGATAGAGGTTGTCGGCGTTCTCTTCGTGATAGGAACCGACCCAGGCATCGGCCTCACCGCGTTTGACCAGGCCTACCGCGCGGCTGTACGGCGCACTCTGGGTGCGAACCTTGACGCCGGCCGGCTCGAACACCTTGCGCAGCACGTCCCAGGCCAGGCCGCTGCCGTCGGCGTTGGTGTAGTCGAGCCACTCTTCACTGACCAGACGAACCTGGCCAGGTGTCGCCGACGGCGCGTCCGCCGCCTTGACCACACCTGCCGCCAGGACCAGCAACACCAGCAACAGCCGCCATCCCGTCATCGCCCCGCTCCTTAGGTGAAACTCCATACCAGAACCTGCATGCCCAGCCAGGCAAACACCCCGGCCAGAACATCGTCGAGCATGATCCCGACCCCGCCATGCACATGACGATCAATCCAGCGGATCGGCCAGGGCTTGAGGATGTCGAAGAAACGGAACATCAAAAAGCCCGCCAGCAGCCACATCCAGCCCTCCGGCACCAGCCACAGGGTTATCCACATGCCGACCATTTCGTCCCAGACGATGCCCTCATGGTCGTGGACCTTGAGGTCATCCGCGACCTTGCCGCACAGCCAGAAGCCGAACAGCATGGTCAACCCGAGCATCAGCCAGTAGCCCCAATCGGGCAGCATCTGCCACAACGGGATAAACGGTAGAGCCACCAGCGAGCCCCAGGTTCCCGGCGCCTTGGGCAGGGTTCCGGAGCCAAAGCCGAATGCCAGGAAATGCCAGGGATTGCGCCAGACCGACGGCGGAACGAACTCCGCAGGCACCTGTTTGGGGTGATCGGTCACGGTGTCTCCTTAAAATGTTGATAGCCCCGGGTGTGCGGGGTGATGTCCTGGCCACTGCCATCAAGCAGGCGCACGCCGCTGCCGGCACTCACCCGCCCGACCACATGGATCGGCCAGCCGGCCGTCAGCAACGGTGCAAGCTCGGCTTCGGGCAAGGTGAAGGCCAGGACGTAATCGTCGCCGCCGGCCAATGCCGCCTGTTGCGCGCCTGCGCGACCGAAAAAGGCCAGCAGCGCCGCCGACAACGGTAGCCGCTCCAGCTCGACCCGCAATGCCACCTGCGACGCCTTGGCGATATGTCCGCAATCGGCGAGCAGGCCGTCGGAGATATCCAGCGCCGAGGTTGCCTTGCCGCGCAGCACCTGGCCCAGCGCCAGTTGCGGTTGCGGCGACCAGTAATGGGCCAGCAGCGGTTCGGCCTGGGCCGCCTCGGCCACGCGCTCGCCGAGCACCAGCGGCAAGGCGCCGGCGGCATTGCCCAGTTCGCCGCCGACGCACAGCAGGTCGCCGGCGCGGGCACCGCTGCGGGTCAGGGCCTGGCCGCCGGGTACGCGGCCGAACACGGTCATGGTCAGGCTCAGCGGGCCACGTGTGGTGTCGCCGCCGATCAGGCTCAGCTGGCAGCTTTCGGCCATCTGGTTCAAACCGCGGGCATAAGCCTGCAGCCAGTCGGCGCGAACCTCGGGCAGGGTCAGGGCAAGGGTAAAGCCGATGGGCGTGGCGCCCATGGCAGCCAGGTCACTGGCAGCGACGGCCAGCGAACGCTGACCGAGCAGAAAAGGGTCGCAGACAGCCGGGAAATGCACCCCGGCCACCAGCGTATCGGTGGAGATCGCCAGCTGTTCGCCGGCTGGCACGCTGAGCAAGGCGCAATCATCGCCAATGCCCAGGGCCACACCTTCGCCGCCTTGCGCACAGGACGCGGCGGCGAAGTAATGACGGATCAGCTCGAACTCACCCATTGGCACAGAGCGCCAGAATCAGCGCTTGAACGCCTTGACTTCGGCTTCACGCAGGCGTGGTGCCAGCTTGTCGAGCACGCCGTTGACGAACTTGTGGCCGTCGGTGGCGCCAAACACTTTGGCCAGCTCCACACCTTCGTTGATCACGACGCGGTACGGAACATCGACGCGCATCATGAACTCCCAGGTGGACAGGCGCAGCACCGCCAGTTCAACCGGATCGAGCTCTTCGAGGGCCAGGTCCAGGCATGGCTTGAGTGCTTCATCGATCTCGACTTTCTTCGCCGGAACCCCATGGAGGATTTCGCGGAAGTAGGCGCCGTCGACATCGATGAAATCGTTATCGACCCGGAACTGCGCTTCGATCTCGTTCAGCGACTGCTTGGCCATGTGCCATTGATACAGGGCCTGGGTCGCGAGCTGACGGGCTTCGCGACGCTTGGCGCTTTTCGATGGCTTGCCAGCATCCGCAGGTTTTGGATCGCGCGGGTTGAAACGATCGCTTTCGTCGCTAATCACTTGGCCTCCAACTGCGCCAGCAGGCTGACCATTTCCAGAGCGGACAGGGCAGCTTCGGCGCCCTTGTTGCCGGCCTTGGTGCCGGAACGCTCAATGGCCTGTTCGATCGAATCGACGGTCAGGACACCGAAGGAGACCGGCACGCCGAACTCCATGGACACCTGGGCCAGGCCCTTGGTGCATTCGCCCGCAACGTATTCGAAGTGCGGGGTACCGCCACGGATCACGGCGCCCAGGGCGATGATCGCGGCATATTCGCTTTGCTGGGCGACTTTCTGTGCCACCAGCGGGATTTCGAAGGCACCCGGGGCACGGATGATGGTGATGTCGCTTTCGTTCACACCGTGGCGAACCAGGGCATCAACGGCACCGCTCACCAGGCTTTCGACGACGAAGCTGTTGAAGCGGCCAACCACCAAAGCATAGCGACCTTTGGGGGCAATGAAGGTACCTTCGATGGTCTTCAGGGTCATTGCGGAGTTCTCATCTTAAAGAGCCAGGCCGCAAACGGGCGGCCTGTGGGTGTTTGGGACACGAATGGCAGCGCGAAAAACCGCCTGCTTTATTCGGAGGGCACGTATTCTACAACTTCCAGATCGAATCCGGATATCGCATTGAACTTCATTGGCGAACTCATCAGGCGCATTTTGCGCACGCCCAGGTCGCGCAGGATCTGCGAACCGGCACCGACGGTGCTGTAGGTGGTCGGGGTTTTCGCCTGGGCGCCAGCGTCGGCGCTTTCGCGAATGTGCGCCAGCAGCACGTCGCCATCGAGCGGGTGGCCGAGCAGCAGCACCACGCCGCTGCCGGCGTCTGCAACGGCGCTCATGGCCGCGCGCAGGCTCCAGCGGCCCGGTTGCTTGACCATCAGCAGGTCGCGCAGCGGGTCCATGTTGTGCACCCGCACCAGGGTCGGTTCTTCGGCGCAAATGTTGCCCAGGGTCAGCGCCATGTGCACGTCGCCTTCGACCGAATCACGGTAGGTGACCAGGTTGAAATGGCCCAGCTCGCTGTCCAGCGGCTGCTCGGAAACCCGCTGAACGGTACGTTCGTGGATCATCCGGTAGTGGATCAGGTCGGCAATGGTGCCGATCTTGATGTTGTGTTCGGCGGCAAAAGTCTCGAGTTCGGCGCGACGCGACATGGTGCCGTCGTCGTTCATCACCTCGCAAATCACCCCGCTCGGCTCGAAACCGGCCATGCGCGCCAGGTCGCAGGCAGCTTCGGTGTGGCCGGCACGGGCCAGGGTACCGCCAGGCTGGGCCATCAGCGGGAAAATGTGACCGGGGCTGACAATGTCTTCGGCCTTGGCATCACGGGCGGCGGCAGCCTGCACGGTGCGCGCGCGGTCGGCGGCGGAAATGCCGGTGGTGACGCCGGTGGCGGCTTCGATCGACACGGTGAACTTGGTGCCGAAACCCGAGCCATTGCGTGGCGCCATCAGCGGCAGCTTGAGCGTTTCGCAGCGCTCGCGCGACATCGGCATGCAGATCAGGCCGCGGGCGTGCTTGGCCATGAAGTTGATGTGCTCGGCCTTGCAGCACTCGGCGGCCATGATCAGGTCGCCTTCGTTCTCGCGGTCTTCGTCATCCATGAGGATGACCATTTTGCCTTGGCGGATGTCTTCGACCAGTTCTTCGATGCTGTTGAGCGCCACTCGGCACCCCCTTTCAAATCAGGATTTCAGGTAGCCGTTGGCGGCCAGGAAACTTTCGGTGATGCCGCTGCCTTTGCTTGGCTCGGCGGCCTTGTCACCCAGCAGCAGACGCTCCAGGTAACGTGCCAGCAGGTCGACCTCAAGGTTCACCCGACGACCTGGACGGTAGTCGGCCATGATGGTTTCGGCCAGGGTGTGCGGGACGATGGTCAGCTCGAACTCGGCGCCATCGACGACGTTCACCGTCAGGCTGGTGCCGTCGACGGTGATCGAGCCCTTGTGGGCAATGTACTTGGCCAGCTCCTTGGGTGCACGGATGCGGAACTGGATGGCGCGGGCGTTATCGCTGCGCGAGACCACTTCGCCGACGCCGTCGACATGGCCGCTGACCAGGTGACCGCCCAGGCGGGTGGTCGGCGTCAGGGCTTTTTCGAGGTTGACCCGGCTGCCGCTTTTGAGCTCGTTGAAGGCGGTGCAGTCGAGGGTTTCGCGGCTGACGTCGGCCCAGAAGCCATCGCCAGGCAGCTCGACCGCGGTCAGGCACACGCCGTTGACGGCGATGCTGTCGCCCAGCTTGACGTCGCCCAGGTCGAGCTTGCCGGTTTCGACATACACCCGCACGTCACCGCCTTTTGGGGTCAGGGAACGGATGCTGCCAATCGATTCGATGATGCCGGTGAACATGAAGTCCTCCTCGAGAACAGGGCTGCGCATGGCGCTAGCCGCAAATTATACGCCGGGCGCAGGCTTGGGTACTGCAGTGACTCGCCAGTCATCGCCTACTGCGCGCATTTCGGTGATCTGCAAATGGGGCGCCTGGCTCATTTTATCCAGGGGCCAGTCGAGCAACGGCCGGGCACTGGAGCCAAGGATGCGTCCGGCGACAAAAATCTGGTACTCGTCGATCAGTCCCTGCCGGGCAAAGGCGCCGACCAGGCCGGCACCGGCTTCGACCAGCACTTCGTTGACGCCACGCGCGGCCAGCTCAAGCATCAGCGCCGGCAGGTCGACGCGGCCAGCACTGCCGGGCAGGCTCAGCAGCTCATGACCGGCCTGGGCATAACGTGCGTCGGCTTCAGCGGCGGTGACCACCAGGGCCGGGCCGGCGGTAAAGAACGGCGCATCGAGCGGCACACGCAAGCGACCATCGATCAACACCCGCAAGGGCGGACGCGCCAGGGCCAGCGCGGTGGTTGCCGGGTCCAGGCCCAGTTCTTCGGCGCGCACGGTCATCCGCGCGTTGTCGGCCAATACGCTTTCGGCACTGGTCAGCACCACGCTGGAGCGGGCGCGCAAACGCTGCACTGCCGAGCGCGCCGCCGGGCCGGTAATCCACTGGCTCTCGCCGCTGGCCATGGCCGTGCGGCCGTCCAGGCTCATCGCCAGCTTGGCCCGGACGAACGGCAGGCCGTGTTCCATACGCTTGAGAAAGCCCGGGTTCAGGGCGCGGGCCTCGGCCTCCAGCACACCGCTGGCAACCTCGATACCCGCATCGGCCAGGCGCTTGAGGCCGTTGCCGGCGACTTGCGGATTGGGGTCCTGCATGGCCGCGACCACCCGCGCCACACCGGCCTTGACCAGCGCCTCGGCACACGGCGGCGTGCGCCCATGGTGGCTGCACGGCTCAAGGGTGACGTAGGCGCAAGCGCCGCGGGCCAGCTCGCCGGCCTGGCGCAAGGCATGCACCTCGGCATGCGGCTCGCCGGCGCGCACGTGCCAGCCTTCGCCGACCACCTGGCCGTCGCGGACGATCACGCAGCCCACGCGCGGGTTCGGGTGGGTGGAGTACAAGCCTTTGCGGGCTAGCTCGATGGCCCGGGCCATGTAGTGCGCATCAAGCACCGCGCGTTCGCTGGACATGCTCACTCTTTAGCCGGCACACGGGCCAGGCGGTCGATTTCTTCACGGAACTCGTTGAGGTCCTGGAAACGCCGGTACACCGAGGCGAAGCGGATATAGGCGACTTCATCGAGCTTTTGCAGCTCGGCCATCACCAGCTCGCCGACCACCAGCGACTTGATCTCGCGCTCACCGGTAGCCCGCAGCTTGTGCTTGATATGCGCCAGCGCCGCTTCCAGGCGCTCGACGCTGACCGGACGTTTTTCCAGAGCACGCTGCATACCGGCACGCAGTTTTTCTTCGTCGAAAGGCTGGCGGCTGCCGTCCTGCTTGATCAGCCGGGGCAGAACCAGTTCGGCGGTTTCGAAGGTGGTGAAGCGCTCACCGCAGGCTACGCATTCGCGCCGACGGCGCACTTGCTCGCCCTCGGCAACCAGTCGCGAGTCGATGACCTTGGTGTCGTTGGCACCGCAGAAGGGACAGTGCATGGTGGCAGGCAACAAAAAAAGGGAGGGCCATGGTAGCGCATCCCACTGGCAAGACAAGCCAAAGGGGTTACCATCCAGTGAGGAAATACGCCGCGAAGGAATTCCCCATGCCATCAAGAGCGCTTGTCGTGCTCAGTTTTGCTGCCGTGCTGAGCGCGTGCAGCAGCGATAAACCCCAGCCTGTGCCGGCGCCCAAAGCCCCGGTAGCCAGCAAACCGGCCAGGGAGCTCGGGCCGCTGCCGGCCTATCAGCGCGAATTGAGCGGCACCTTGCAGAACATTCCGGCCGGCGCCGAAGTCGAACTGGCCCTGCTGGTGATCGATGAACGCGGGCGGCCGCAAGGCTTGCTAGCCAGCAGCACGTTCAGCGGCAATGGCCTGGACCTGCCGTTTCGCCTGCGCTTCAACCCCGAGGCCTTTCCCGCCGGGGCGCGGGTCGAGCTGCGCGGTCGCGCGAGCAAGTCCGGCCAGCTGATCCTGCACCTGCCGCCCCTGCGCATCGCCCAGGCGCAAACCCAGGCCACCGGCCCGCTGCGCTTCGAAAAGGCGCCATGATGGCGCCCGCTCCACTGCAACAGGCCTTGAGCGAGTTGCTTGGGGATGCGCAACTGGTGGTCAGCGACCTGCCCGAGTGCGCGCTCAAGTTGTGGCTGATCGATGCGCAGAACATGGACCGCGCCTTCAGCTCCGAAGAAACCCGGCGCATCCTCCACGAGCCGCCGTACTGGAGTTTCTGCTGGGCCAGCGGCCTGGCCATGGCCCGCTACCTGGATGAGCATCGGCATTGGGTCGAAGGCAAGCGCGTGCTGGACTTTGGCGCAGGCTCCGGGATTGCCGGTATCGCGGCGGCCAAGGCCGGCGCGCTGGAAGTGGTGGCTTGCGACCTTGACCCGCTGGCTCTGCAGGCCTGCCGGGCGAATGCCGAGCTCAATGAGGTGGAACTGAGTTATTCCAGCGATTTTTTCCAGGAGGCCGACCGTTTCGACCTGATCCTGGTCGCCGACGTGCTCTACGACCGCGCCAACCTACCGTTGCTGGACGAGTTTCTCAGCCGTGGCCAGCAGGCCCTGGTCGCCGATTCGCGGGTACGGGATTTCAGCCACCCGTTGTACCGGTCGCTGGGCGTGCTGGATGCCCTGACCCTGCCGGACCTGGCCGAGCCCCACGAATTCCGCCGGGTCAGCCTGTACCACGCCAGCCGCCAGCCTTTATAGTGATGCCATTCACGGATTTTCGAGAGTCGCGATGAACCCTGCTACCCCGTACATTTTCGATGCCACTGGCGCCGACTTCGATCAGTTGGTGATCCAGAACTCTTTCCATAAACCGGTACTGGTCGACTTCTGGGCCGAGTGGTGCGCGCCGTGCAAGGCACTGATGCCGCTGCTGGCGCAGATCACCGAGAGCTACCAGGGCGAACTGCTGCTGGCCAAGGTCAACTGCGATATCGAGCAGGACATCGTCGCCCGCTTCGGCATCCGCAGCCTGCCCACCGTAGTGCTGTTCAAGGATGGCCAGCCGGTCGACGGCTTTGCCGGTGCCCAACCCGAGTCGGCGATTCGCGCCCTGCTCGAACCCCATGTACAACTGCCGCCACCGGCTGCCGCCGACCCGCTGGAGCAAGCCCAGGCGCTGTTTGCCGAAGGCCGTTTCAGCGAAGCCGAAAGCACCCTCAAGGCGCTGCTCAGCGAAGACAACAGCAATGCCGGGGCGCTGATCCTCTACGCCCGCTGCCTGGCTGAGCGCGGCGAACTGGGTGAAGCCCAGACCGTGCTCGACGCGGTCAAGAGCGACGAGCACAAGGCTGCCCTGGCCGGTGCCAAGGCGCAGTTGACCTTTCTCGGCCTGGCCGCCAGCCTGCCGGAAGTCGCCGACCTTAAAGCGCGCCTGGCGCAGAATGCTGAAGATGACGAGGCCGCGTACCAGCTGTGCATCCAGCAGTTGTCGCGTCAGCAGTACGAAGCGGCGCTGGAAGGCTTGCTCAAGCTGTTCAAGCGCAATCGCAGCTATGACGGCGGGGTGGCACACAAGACCTTGCTGCAGGTGTTTGACCTGCTGGGCAACGACCATCCGCTGGTCGGCAGCTACCGTCGCAAGTTGTTTGCTGCCTTGTATTGAATTGATCGCGGGGCAAGCCCGCTCCTACTGATCTTGTAGGAGCGGGCTTGCCCCGCGATACCCTCATTACCCCACCCAGTGATAAACCGGCGCATCCGCCCCGCTTTGCACCTTCACCTCGGCACTGTGGCGCAGGCGCACCAGCAGTCGCTTGCCCGCCGCGGTATTGCCCGCCAGCCCTTCCAAGTGTTCAAGCAACTCCGGCCCGTTGAGCTGCCCGGCCTTGCGCAGTACCTCGCGCGCCGCCTGCCAGAGCGCATCATCCGGTCGCACCGCCGCAACCGCACTCGCCGCTACTGCAGGCGCTGGCGTCACAGCGGCCAGTTGGCCGCCCAGTTGCGCCCATTCCGCCGGGTCCAGTTCCAGGGTCAGGTCTACCGGCCAGTCGCCGATGTGTCCGCGAATTCGCATGGGGGTGTCCTTGTGCGCAGTCAATGGGCCCATGCTCCCACGCCGACGCTTCATCGCCAAGCACACTGGCGCACGCCGAACAAGTTGTTATAACATTACCAAATCATTCCAGTGCCTCCGCGGAGTCAGCCCATGCGTCGTCTGTTGCTCGCCTTGCCGTTTGCCTTGTTGCCCCTGGCCGTCGCCCACGCCCATGAAGGCCACGACCACGACCACGATCATGACCACGCCCATGGCAGCCTCGGCGCCCATGAACACGGCGTCGCGCGCTTGAATGTGGTGCTCGACGACAAGTCCCTGGAACTGGAACTGGACAGCCCGGCGATGAACCTGGTCGGCTTCGAACACCCGGCCACCAGCGCCGCCGACAAAGCCAAGGTTGCTGCCGTGCGTTCACAATTGGAAAAACCATTGGCGCTGTTCGGCCTGGCCAAGGCGGCCAACTGCAGCGAAAGTGACCAGGAGCTGGAAAGCCCGCTGTTCGGCGACAAGCCGGCAGTCGATGATGACGGCGACGAGCACGGAGGCCATGAGCACAGTGAGGTCCATGCCCATTACCGGCTGGCCTGCGACAAGCCCGCTGAGCTCAAGAGCCTCGACCTGACTCCGTTGTTCAAGGCCTTCCCCGCCACCCAGAAAATTACCCTGCAACTGATCGGGCCCAACGGCCAGCAAGGTGTCGAAGCGACCCCGGCCAAGGCCACGATCAACTTCTGATAGCCCTTTTGCAGCGAAACGCCCGGGGTAACCCGGGCGTTCATTTATGAGCCAGGCACTGATTGAACTGACCGACCTGGGCTTCGCCTGGCCGGGCCAAGCCCCCCTGCTGGAGATTCCCGCCCTGCGCCTGGAAGCCGGCGAATCGTTGTTTCTCAAAGGCCCCAGCGGCAGCGGCAAGACCACCCTGCTGGGCCTTTTGGGCGGTGTGCAAAAGCCCGATCGCGGCAGCATCCGCCTGCTCGGCCAGGACTTGAGCGAACTGAAGCTGGCCGCCCGCGACCGTTTTCGCGTCGATCACACCGGCTACATCTTCCAGCAGTTCAACCTGCTGCCGTTTCTCTCGGTACGGGAGAACGTCGAACTGCCCTGCCGCTTCTCGCGCAGCCGCGCACAACGCGCCGCCGAGCGCCATGGCAGCATCGACCAGGCCGCCGCCAGCCTGCTCGCCCACCTGGGCCTGAAAGACCCGGCGCTGCTTGCCCGTCGCGCGGGCAGCCTGTCGATCGGCCAGCAACAGCGCGTTGCCGCCGCCCGGGCCTTGATCGGCCAGCCAGAGCTGGTAATCGCCGACGAGCCAACATCAGCCCTCGACGCCGACACCCGCGAAGCCTTCATCCGCCTGTTGTTCGCCGAATGCCGTGCGGCCGGCTCGAGCCTGCTGTTCGTCAGCCACGACCAGAGCCTGGCACCGTTGTTTGACCGCCAGCTGTCCCTTGCCGAACTCAACCGCGCGGCCCGCCCGGCCAACGACCTGGAGGCCTGATGTACCTGCTCCGCCTTGCCCTGGCCAGCCTGGCCAACCGCCGCTTTACTGCATTTTTGACCGCCTTCGCCATCGCCCTGTCGGTGTGCCTGCTGCTGGCGGTCGAGCGGGTGCGCACCGAAGCCCGCGCCAGCTTTGCCAGCACCATCAGCGGCACCGACCTGATCGTCGGCGCCCGCTCGGGCTCGGTGAACCTGCTGCTGTACTCGGTGTTTCGCATCGGCAACGCCACCAACAACATCCGCTGGGAGAGCTTCGAACACTACGCCAGCGACAAACGGGTGAAATGGGCCATTCCCATCTCCCTGGGCGATTCCCATCGCGGCTACCGGGTGATGGGCACCGACGCGCGCTATTTCGAGCACTACCAGTACGGCCGCAAGCAGAACCTGCAACTGGCCGAGGGCCGCGCTTTCGCCAGCGACCCGTTCGAGGTGGTGCTTGGTGCCGAGGTGGCCGATGCCCTGCACTACAAGCTGGGCGACAAGCTGGTTCTGGCCCATGGCGTGGCGGCCATCAGCCTGGTCAAACACGATGACAAACCGTTCACCGTGGTCGGCGTGCTGCAACGCACCGGCACCCCGGTCGACCGCACACTGCACATCAGCCTGGGCGGTATGGAAGCCATCCACATCGACTGGCACAACGGTATGCCGGCCCGCGGCGCCGGGCGTATCAGCGCCGATCAGGCGCGCAACATGGACCTCAAGCCCGCCGCCATCACCGCCTTCATGCTCGGCCTGAACAACAAGGTGGCCACCTTCAGCCTGCAACGGGAGATCAACGAGTACCGCAACGAGCCGCTGCTGGCGATCCTCCCGGGCGTGGCCCTGCAAGAGCTCTGGAGCCTGATGGGCACGGCCGAGCAGGCGCTGTTCGTGGTCTCGCTGTTCGTGGTGCTGACCGGCCTGATTGGCATGCTCACGGCGATCCTCACCAGCCTCAACGAACGGCGCCGGGAAATGGCCATCCTGCGCTCGGTCGGCGCGCGTCCCTGGCACATTGCCGGGCTGCTGGTGCTCGAAGCACTGGCCCTGGCGGTGGCCGGCATCATCGCCGGGGTGGCTTTGTTGTACGCCGGCATCGCCCTGGCCCAGGGTTACGTGCAGGCCAATTACGGCCTGTTGCTGCCGCTGGCCTGGCCCAGCGCCCATGAATGGACCCTGCTGGGCATCATCCTTGGCGCCGCCTTGCTGATGGGCAGCGTGCCGGCCTGGCGCGCCTATCGCCAGTCGCTGGCCGACGGCCTGTCCATTCACCTGTGAGTAACTCGATGAACCGCGCCTTGCTGCTGTTGCTGCTGATGATTGCCTCGCCCCTGTGGGCCGCTGAACCGCGCACCCTGGAGTGGCAGCAACTGATCCCGGCCGGGGCGCCGGTGATCCAGCCACAACTGGCGCCGCTGCACGACCTTTCGCAACTGAGCGACGCCCTGGCTGCCGAATCGGCACCCGCTGCGCGGCAAACCGCACCCAATGCCCCGGTGGTCAAGGCCCTGGATGGCCAGCAGGTCAAACTGCCGGGGTATATCGTGCCGCTGGAGGTCAGCGAAGAAGGCCGCACCACCGAGTTCCTGCTGGTGCCTTACTACGGCGCCTGCATTCATGTACCGCCACCGCCGTCGAACCAGATCGTTCACATCTTCAGCGAGATCGGCGTCAAGGTCGAAGACCTCTACCAACCGTACTGGATTGAAGGCCAGATGCAGGTCAAAGCCTCCAGCAGCGAGCTGGCCGATGCCGGATATCAGATGGAAGCCGAGAAAATCTACGCATACGAGCTAGAATGAATGGCCGCTTGTCAGCCTTTGACGATTTCATTGAGCTGCGTCAAAAGTCACCGTCCGTCAGCTCCTTACCATTGGACTCATTAAATTCTAAACGTCCTTTGGGAGCTTCCATGAACAAGTCCTTGCTTGGCGCCTCGCTCGTTGCTCTGGCGCTTGCAGCCCCTGTTGCCCACGCCCACCAGGCTGGCGACTTCATCCTGCGTGCCGGTGCGATCACTACCGCTCCCAACGAGAACAGCGGCGACATCAAGCTCGACGGCACCAAGATGTCCGGCACCAAGGCTACTCTGGACAGCGACACCCAGCTGGGCCTGGCGTTTGCCTACATGCTGACCGACCACATCGGCCTCGAGCTGCTGGCCGCCACTCCGTTCCAGCACACCGTGGGCGTCAAGGGCCTGGGCGCTGGCCTGGATGGTAAGCTGGGCGACATCAAGCAACTGCCACCGACCCTGTCGCTGCAGTACTACCCGATGGAAGCTTCGTCGAAGTTCCAGCCTTACGCCGGTATCGGTCTGAACTACACCATGTTCTTTGACGAAGACCTGAGCAGCAACCGCAAGGCTCAAGGCTTCAGCAACATGAAGTTGAAAGACTCGGTCGGCCTGGCCGGTCAGTTGGGCATGGACTACATGATCAACGACAACTTCCTGATCAACGCCGCGGTCTGGTACGTCGACATCGACACCAAGGCCACCATCGACGGCCCGAGCGCCCTGGGCGTTGGCAAGACCAAGGTCGACGTCGATGTCGATCCATGGGTCTACATGGTTGGCGTGGGTTACAAGTTCTAAGCGTCTTCAAACGCACATCGCGGGGCAAGCCCGCTCCTACAGCGTGATGTAGGAGCGGGCTTGCCCCGCGCTGCTTTTCAGCGTCCTAAAAGTCGCGCCAGCCCCACCACCAGCGGCGTCGGCTCAGGGAAATCAAAACGCGCCAGCAAGCGCTGGTTGTTCGCCCGCGAATGGCGGATATCGCCCGAGCGCGCCGGCCCATGGCTGATCGCCGGCAAATCGCCAACCACCGACTTCAATGCCGCCAGCAACTGGTTCAGCGAAGTGGCCTGGTTCAGGCCGATGTTCACCGCGCCCTCCTCGACCTGTGCCAACTCCAGCGCCTGGACCATTACCGTGACCAGATCGCCAACATAGAGAAAATCGCGGGTCTGCTCACCGTCGCCAAACAGGGTGATCGGCGTGCCGTTCAGGGCGCGCTCGCAGAAGATGCTGATAACCCCGGAATACGGCGAGGAAGGATCCTGGCGCGGGCCGAAGATATTGAAAAAGCGGAACACCACCGGCTCCAGGCCATGCTGGCGGCGGTAGAAGTCCAGGTACTGCTCGCTGGCCAGTTTATCCACCGCGTAAGGCGTCAACGGCGCCTTGGGCGTGTCTTCGACAATCGACTGGCCTTCGCCATTGTTGCCGTACACCGCCGCGCTGGAGGCAAACAGCACGCGCTTGATGCCGTTCAGGCGCATGGCCTCGCACACGTTGAGGGTGCCGATGAAGTTGCTCTGGTGGGTTTTCACCGGGTCGTCCACCGAGGCCTGTACCGAGGCGACCGCGGCCAGGTGCACCACCGCCTGGCAACCGGCCGCGGCGCGCTTGACCAGTTCGGCGTCGGCGACATCACCTTCGACCAGTTGCAGCCGGGGGTTGTCGATCTGCAGGTTGCTGCGCTTGCCCGTCGACAGGTCGTCGAGGATACGCACGCTATAGCCTTTTTCCAGCAACGCATCGCTGAGGTGGGAACCGATGAAGCCGGCGCCACCGGTGATCAGAATAGGGGCATCAGCCATGACGATAGAAGCGATCCAGTAAGGGCGGCAAACCGGCGCGCCAGGCGCGGGGCTTGATGCCGAAGGTGTGGAGGATTTTCTTGCAGGCCAGCACCGCATGCTGCGGTTCTTCGCTGGCGTCCGGGCGCGCGGCGTGGGCCTGCGCGGTCGGGGCCTGTACCGCCAGCTTATGCAACTGGGCCGCTTCCGTGAGGATAGCCTGCCCCAGCGCCAGCGGCGTGGTCGCCTCGTTCCCGGCGTAGTGATAGGTGCCCCACAGGGGCGCGGCGCAATCGAGCTGCTTGAGCACCGAGAGGATTACCCGCGCAGCGTCGTCCACCGGCGTCGGGTTGCCGCGCCGGTCATCGGCCAGCAGCAGTTCTTGCGGTTGCTCGGCGCGGGTCAGGAAGCGGCCGAGGACGCCATCGATACTCTCGTCGAGCACCCAGCCAAAGCGCAGCAACACATGCTGCGGGCAGGTGGCGCGCACGCTCTGCTCGATGCGCCACAGGGCCTGGCCACGCAGGCCCAGCGGCACTGGCTCGTCCTTTTCGCTGTAAGCGGTCGCCCGCGAGCCATCGAAGACCCGGTAGCTGGACGGCTGGACAAGAATGATGTTGTGGTGCTGACACAGCTCGGCCAGGCGCTCGACGGCGCGCTCCTGCTGGGCCAGGCGCTGCTCGCTGACCGCTTCGGCCTGGAACCAGTCGAAGTAGTAAGCCAGGTTGATCAGCGCATCAGGGCGGGTGTCGTCGAGCAACTGGGTCAGGCTCGCCGGATCCCAGCCGCTGTCCGGCGGGCGCGGTGCCAGAAAGCCGATATCTTCCTCGGCCCCGAGTCGAATCAGCGCTTGCCCGAGGGCACTTCCACCACCCAACAGCATCAGGCGCATTCGCATAGAGTCAGCAGGTCCGATCAGATTATTGGAAGAAAGCCTTCATTTTGCGGTTTCCGGCAGGGGAAGTCCAACACAGGGGCGCCCGTCCTGCCCGGCGCGGCGCTGAGGGCAAGGTTTTTCCTGTGCTTACACAAATCCGGAAACTGCCTATACTGCGCCCGGAATGAGCTGACTCGCCTGAATGGATTAACCAGGAGAATAGTTAGCTTATTCGTTCGCCGGGGCGCAGCAGCACTTTCTGCACCCTGGCCGGCACGGATTGCCAGATAAAACCAATAACAAAGGAATGTTTCCCATGCAGGATTCGGAAGTCGCGTACCTGAGTTTCGACCAGGACCAGGCCCGTACGCTGGCAGCTGCCAGCCAGCACCTCGCCGAACTCGGCGGTCCTCAGGCCCGCGGAGTCGCCAACCAGGCGCGCCAGTGGGCACAACGCCTGCACCCTACCCTCGACGCCAGCCAGAAGGCCGTGTTGCAACGCTTTGCCGATGGCCAGTTGTCGGCCCTGATGTGCTCGCAGATGGCCTGCCCCGGCAGCGATCCGCTGCCCGAGCATCTGCCTGAGCTGGCCACCCTGGCTCAGAGCGAGCGCTGCCTGTACCTGGCCTCGCGCAACCAGTTGCTGCTGGAGCTGGTGAACTACCGGGCCTTTGCCTTCGATATCGACAACGAAGGCCAGATCATGCGGCTGGTCGGCAACTTCAAAGGCGGCGGCAGCGTGCCCCGCCCCGACGAACACCAGCACACCGAAGTCGAACTCAGCTCTCACGCCGGGTTGCGCCTGGGCCCGCATACCGAAGCGCCCTACAACTGTTCGGTTGCCGCCAGCGAGGGCCGCTCACCTGCGCCGTCAGCGCTGATCCTTTCCGCGCGCTGGAACCCGGCGGGCGAACCGACCCGGATCATCCCGCTGCGCGCCATCATCGAGCAACTGGGCAGCCTGCATGCGCTGGCGTTGACCTCGGCCTCCTTCGACTTCACCCGCAGCGAGTGCTTTGTCGCCGGTCAAGGCGAGGCCGGCCAGGCCACGTCGATGCTGCAGTTCGATCCCGACGGCGGTTTCAGCCTGCGCTACAACTCGTATCGTTTCTCGTTGAACGATCACGCCAGCGACGCCGCAGCCCGTGCCTTCGACGCCTTCCAGGCGCTGGTCCGGGACGCCCAGCCCTTGCCGTTCGTGCTCCACCCCGAAAGCGCCTTGCTGATCAATAACTGCCGCGCCCTACACGGGCGCGACATTCTCCAGGACAACCGGCGCCTGCTGGTGCGCCTGTTCGGCTACTCGCGATTCGCGCGCCCGATAGTCCTCAACGATGACCCGCTGCTGGTACGTGGCTGAACAAGGGACCCCCCCGATGATGGAAATTGATATCACCCTGCTGCTGACCCTGGCGTCGGTAGCGCTGATGGCCGGATTTTTCG
The DNA here is from genome assembly GCF_018417635.1 of Pseudomonas sp. SORT22. Classification (NCBI taxonomy): domain Bacteria; kingdom Pseudomonadati; phylum Pseudomonadota; class Gammaproteobacteria; order Pseudomonadales; family Pseudomonadaceae; genus Pseudomonas; species Pseudomonas sp. SORT22. Next base: position 786,682 of record NZ_CP071007.1, on the reverse strand, counting down.
ATGCCATCGCCGGCGGCGGCGGGCTGATCACCCTGCCGGTGCTGTTCGTTGCCGGCATCGACCCGCTGGCAGCAATCGCCACCAACAAGTTCCAGGCCGCCTCGGCGACGGTCTCGGCCACCTTTGCCTTTGCCCGCAAGGGCATGATCGACTGGAAGCGCGGCCTGCCCATGGCGGCCATGGCTTTTGCCGGTGGCGCCCTCGGGGCGCTGTCGGTGAGCCTGGTGCCCAAGAGTTTCCTCCAGGCCTGCGTACCGGTGCTGCTGATCCTGGTGGCCGCCTACTTTGCCTTCAGCCCCAAGCCGGACGAGCAGCAGCGCAAGGCGAGGATCTCGATCAGCCTGTTCTGCCTGGCGGTGGCGCCGGTGATCGGCTTCTACGACGGGGTGTTCGGCCCCGGCGTTGGCTCGTTCTACATGGTGGCGTGCGTGGTTCTGCTCGGCCAGCCGATGCTGCGCGCGGTGTGCAACAGCAAACTGCTCAACGCCGCCTGCAACCTCGGGGCGCTGTCGGTGTTTTCCCTGAGCGGCGCGATCGTCTGGCCGCTGGCCCTGGCGATGGCTTGCGCGGCCTTCGTCGGCGCGCAACTGGGGGCTCGCTGCGCGGTGCATTTCGGTCCTAAACTGATCAAGCCGCTGCTGGTCTGCGTGTGCTGCATCATGGCCCTCAAGCTGCTGCTCAGCGCCGGCAACCCCCTTGGCGAATGGCTGCAACATCAGTTTCTATAGGCGGTGTCCATGCACCTGGAAGCAATTTCGACTCAACGCTCCACCTGGCAGTACGACGAACCCGCGCCGGCTACCGAGCGCTTCATCAGCGAAACCTTCGACGGTTTCCAGCAACAGGCGCGGCTGCTTATACCTGACCAGGAGCGCGCTGCGCCGATGTTCGTGATCGGTGGCGCGCGCTCGGACTTCACCCGCCTCAACCCGCTGCTGTATCGCCTGCAGCAGCAGGGGATCGGCTCACTGACCGGCAACCTCTCCGGCCACAGCCTGGCCGCCGAGCCCGGCGCGCCGCAGCCGTCGCTGACCACCAACCTGGAAGAAGCGCAGCGCTTTCACCGGCATATCGCCGAGCGCTGCCAGACCCTGCTCGGCCACAGCCTGGGCGGCGCCATCGCGCTGAAACTGGCAGCGCAAACGCCCGCCATCGACAAACTGGTGCTGATCTGCCCGGCGGTTTACCCGGACGCCGCCCACCAGGCGCCGTTCGGCCCGGCCTTCAGCGCAGCGATCCGCCAGCCCTACGGCTTTCTCGACTGCGACAGCTACGAGTTTCTGCGCTCGTTTGCGGGCCGGGTGCTGCTGGTGATCGGCGAATTCGACGGGCTCAACTCCAAAGCCTACGGGCAAGCCGAAGGCACCTCGGCCGGCACCTTGTGGCTGGCCGGCGCCCAGCGCTATAGCCCGATCCCTGAAGAAGTCACCCAGGCCCTGCTGCGCGCCGTGCCGGCACCGCACCTGGAATGCCTGCTGCTGACCGACTGCGATCACGGCATTGCCGCACACCTGCGCGACAAGCCGGCGGTGGCCAATCAGGTGGCGCAGGTGGTGGCCGAGTTCATTCTCGGCTAAGCGGGTTATTCAATCTCGAACAGGCCGTTGCGGATCGGCCCGGCGCTCAGGCGTTCACGCACGTCGTCGTCGATCCGTGGATCGTCCGGGCGGTACAGCTTGACCTGGCGGTAGGCGCTGATGCGGTTGATCTCGGTGCCGAGGAACTCCCACACCACCCGGGTGCAGGCCGGGGTGCGCCGGTCACCGCTGGAAACCCCGGTCTTGAGACCGTTGAGGCGGGTGATGCGACTCTTGAAGCTGGGAATGAGGATGGTCTGGCTCATCTCGTTGACCGTCAGCGATTCGTAATCGAGCAGAAACAGGCGGTCCTGCAACTGGAACGCCGCGCCCAGGTAACGGCAGCGCACCCAGTCTTCGGCCTGCACATCGGTACTGCTGGAGCGCTCCTGACGCTCCTGGCGCTCGAACAGAAAACTGCCGCGCTCTTCGCGCAGGTGCACCAGCGACAGCAGGATGGAGCCGGGTACCGACATGCAGTTGGAGTATTCGAAGTAGTAACCGCAATAGCGCGACAGGTTGCCGGCGTGTTCGCGCAACGGCCGCAGCAGCTCGGCCAGCGGATCGTTGTGGCTGAGCGCCTGGTTGGCGGTACTGCGCGCACCAATCAGGCGCGCGAACTGCTCCGGCGGCAAACCCAGTTCGTAATCCTCGACACCGAAGAAATCGCCGATGCGCTTGAGGTTGTACGCCGTCGGCTGGCTTTGCCCGCTCAGGTACTTGTTGAACTGTGCACGATTGATCGACAGCTGCCGGCAAACTTCCGAGATAGAGCGGTAGTGGCTGCAGGCGAGCTTGAGATTGGCGCCGAGATGTTCGCTCATGTGAGCTGTTCCAGGTGATGCGACAGGCGCCAGTTTAGCATCAAGTCGCATCAACTGAGAGCAACCCGCGAAATTGTAACCAGTCTTGTCATGACCAACCATGCGCCCCACGGACACGGCGCATCGACGCCGGCCTGTCGTCTTTCATGCGAAGAATAAGAATCGAGGTCATTTCATGCTCGAAGCGCTCAACGATTTCCTCTCGGGGAAACTCCTCATCGTGCTTATCGTCGGACTCGGCAGCTACTTCACCCTGCGCTCCCGTTTCGTCCAGTTCCGCCATTTCGGCCACATGTTCAGCGTCTTCAAGGAATCCCTGCGCGGCCAGGCAGGCCAGCTGAGCTCGTTCCAGGCGCTGATGCTGAGCCTGGCCGGCCGCGTCGGTGCCGGTAACATCGCCGGTGTCGGCATCGCCGTGACCCTCGGCGGCCCGGGCGCGGTGTTCTGGATGTGGGTGACCGCGCTGGTGGGCATGTCCAGCAGCTTTTTCGAGTGCACCCTGGCCCAGGTCTACAAACGTAGCGACGGCGACGGCCTGTACCGTGGCGGCCCGGCCTACTACATCCAGCACGGCCTGAAGCTGCGCTGGATGGCGATGGTGTTCGCGATTCTGCTGCTGGTGACCTACGGCTTTACCTTCAATGGCCTGCAGTCCTACACCGTGACCCACTCGCTGCAGAACGCCTTCGGCTTCGAGCCGAAATACACCGGTATCGCCCTCGCCGCCCTGCTCGGCCTGGTGTTCATCGGCGGTATCAAGCGTATCGCCTCGGTGTCCGACCTGCTGGTCCCGGTCAAGACCCTGGCCTACATCGGCGTGACCCTGTACGTGATCTTCACCCAGATCGAACACGTGCCGGCCATGCTCGAAACCATCGTCAAGAGCGCTTTCGGCCTTGATCCGGCCTTTGCCGGCCTGCTCGGCAGCGCTATCGTCATGGGCGTCAAACGTGGCGTGTTCGCCAACGAAGCCGGCCTTGGCAGTGCGCCGAACGTCGCCGCCGTGGCCGCGGTGAAACACCCGGCCGCCCAAGGTGTGGTCCAGGCGTTCAGCGTGTTCCTCGACACCTTCGTGATCTGCACCTGCACCGCACTGCTGATCCTGCTGTCGGGCTTCTACACCCCAGGCTTTGAAGGTGACGGCATTGCCCTGACCCAGAACTCCCTGGCTGCGGTAGTCGGTGACTGGGGACGGATTTTCGTCAGCGTCGCGCTGTCGCTGTTCGTCTTCACCTGCATCCTCTACAACTACTACCTGGGCGAAACCAGCCTGCAGTTCTTCACCCGCAACCGCCTGGTGCTGCTGGGCTACCGCGGCCTGGTACTGCTGCTGATTCTCTGGGGTTCGGTGCAAAACCTGTCGACCGTGTTCGCTTTCGCCGACATCACCATGACCTGCCTGGCGTTCGTCAACCTGGTAGCCCTGGCGCTGCTGTTCAAGGTCGGCCTGCGGGTGATGCGCGACTACGACGAACAGCGCCGCGCCGGTATCGCCCAGCCAGTGTTCGATGCGTCGAAGTTTTCCGACCTGGACCTGGACCCGGCCGCCTGGCCAGTGAATCCGCAGGTCGAGACCCGGACCGACGTCAACGTCGCCAACGCACAGACGCAGAGCTGACATGCGCGCCGTCAACAACCTTCTGGTGCTGTACACCGGCGGCACCATCGGCATGCTGCAAACCCCGCAGGGTCTGGCGCCTGCCGGCGGCTTTGAAGCGCGTATGCGCGAGCACCTGGAGCAAATGGCCGATGCACCGCTGTTGAGCTGGCGGCTGCGCGAACTGCGGCCATTGATCGACAGCGCCAACATGCAGCAAAGCAACTGGCTGGCCATGCGCGAGGCGATTGTCGAAGCGGTGGAGCGCGATGGCCACGACGGTATCCTGCTGCTGCACGGCACCGACACCCTGGCCTACACCGCAGCGGCGCTGTCGTTTTTGCTGCTCGGCCTGCCAGTACCGGTACTGCTGACCGGCTCGATGTTGCCGGCCGGCACCGCCGACAGCGACGCCTGGGACAACCTTTGCGGCGCCCTGCGGGTGATGGCATCCGGTATCGACAATGGCGTGCAGCTGTATTTCCACGGCCAGCTGCTGCACGGCGCGCGCACGTCGAAGCTGCGCAGCGAAGCCTTCGATGCCTTCGCCGCGCTGCCGCGTGAGCGCGATGGACAACGCGCCGAGTCGCTCCCGGCCTGCCTGGATTACCGCCAGCCACGCCAACCGGTAAACCTGATGGTGCTGCCGGTGTTCCCCGGGCTGCAGGTCGGCCATCTGCGCGGCCTGCTCTCTAGCGGCGTGCAGGGCTTGCTGCTGGAGTGCTACGGCAGCGGCACCGGGCCATCGGACGATCAGGACCTGCTCGATGCGCTGCACGACGCCCGCCAAGGCGGGGTGTTGATTGCGGCCATCAGCCAGTGTCCGGAAGGCGCGGTGCACTTCGACACCTATGCGGCCGGCAGCCGCCTGCGCGATACCGGCCTGGTCAGCGCCGGCGGCATGACCCGCGAAGCGGCGCTGGGCAAGATGTTCGCTTTGCTCGGTGCCGGGCTCGATGTGCAAGCGGCGGAACACTGGTTCGCCCAGGACCTGTGCGGCGAGCGCGCCCAGTAGAAATGGCGGAAGGCAGCGGGAGTCGAACCTGCCCGGGAACGGCTGCCGTCCCCAACCGGGTTTGAAGCCCGGCCGCGCCACCGGGCGCGATTGCCTTCCTTGAACGGGTTACTGCCCCGGCGCCTGGGCCAGGGCATTGTCGGCGCGAACCTGGCGTCGGTCACCGACACGCCGGGTCAGGCCGATGCGGTCGAAGTACTCGAGTATCTGCACACTGCGCTTGCGCCCGATCCCCAGCACATCGCGAAACGCCGCCACCTGCACCACCGGATCGTCGCTGGCCAGCTGCAAGAGCATAGCCGCCATTTGCCGGATCGTGGCCTCAGGATAGAACAGATCGCGCACCACCTGGTGCACCTGGCCCAAACGCCCAAGCTTGCGCAGCAACAGGCGCACCTCGGCTTCATCGACTTGTAGCGACCTGGCCAGGTCGCGTACCCAGGGCGGGTCGAACAGCCCCTCGACCAGCAATGGCTGCACCTGGCTCCACAGCTGCGAGTCAGCATCGCTCAAGCGTATCTGGTGCTCGGGCAGGTGCAGCCAGGGCCCGCTGCTGACCAACCTGCCGCTGGCGAGCAGTTCATCCACCAGGCTGATGAAGGCCGGGCGCTCAAGGGTCAGGCCAACAAAGCGGCGCAAGCGATCACGATCAGGACCGAGCTGGTCCGGCTCCTGTTCATGAAACCGCGCCAGCCCCTCCAGCAACGCCGTTTGCAATGTTTGCCAATGCTCATCGGTGAACAGCAGCGGGCCTTGGCGAGTGGCGATTACCTGGACATTGGCCGGCAGTTGCCAGCGGCTGCGCAGGCGATTGAACTGGCGCTCCAGGCGTTGCGGGTCGAGGCCCAGGTCATCACTGGCCAGCAGCGCCGGCAAGGCCTGCTCAAGGCTGTCGGCGCCAGCCAGGGCCTGCAACTGGGCAATGCGCGCCTCGCTGCGGCGCTGGCGCGCAGGTGCAAAGGGATCGAGCACCCGGCCGCCACCGAGGGTACGTTGCGCACGCTGGTCACGCAGCACCAGGCGATCACCGTGCACCGCCTGTACCGGTGCATTGGTGAGCAGTTGGGCGAACATGCGCTTGCCCGGTAGCACATGCTCGCCCTGCAACAACGCTACCCGGGCGGTGACATCCTGGGTGCCCAGGTGCACATGCACCGGGCTGAAGTGCTCGAAGGCGCGCAGTTCGCTGGCCAGCAGTTGCAGCTCGATGTCCACGCGCTGGGTCGGCGCATGCAGCCACTCGGCAAGCAGCCAGTCACCGCGGTGAATCTGCTCAAGGGCCAGGCGCTCGGCACTGATGTTCAAGGCCACCCGCTGCCCGGCTTGGGCCTCGACGGCGGCCTGGTTCTGCGCATGCAGGCCACGCACCCGCACCGGCTTGCCGGCTTTGCCGAGCAGCAGGCTGTCGCCCAGTTGCACACGCCCGTCCAGCGCCGTGCCGGTGACCACGATGCCGGCACCGGCAACCGCAAAAGCGCGGTCAATGGCCAGGCGAAAACCGCCCTGGCTGCTGCGCTGGCTAACCTCAGCCTGAGCCGCCAGCAAGGCCTGGCGCAGCGCCTCGATGCCCTCGCCAGTGACGCTGGAAACTGCAAACTGCAATGCCCCCGCATACGGCCCGGCAGCCAGCAGCACGCTGACCTGGGCTTGCACTTCCTGCAGCCGCTGCGGCTCGACCCGGTCGCATTTGCTGATCACCACCAAGGCCTGGGGAATGCCCAGCAGCTCGACAATCGCCAGGTGCTCGCGGGTCTGCGGCATCACCCCGTCATCGGCGGCCACGACCAGCAGCACCAGGTCGATGCCCTGGGCGCCAGCGAGCATGTTGTGGATAAACCGCTCGTGACCGGGCACGTCGATAAAGCCGGTTAGAGCTGCGCCAGGGCTGAGGGCGGCATAACGATAACCGAGGTCGATGGTCATGCCGCGCTCGCGCTCTTCCCGGCGCTGGTCGCCCGCCTGGCCGGTCAGGGCCTCGAGCAAAGCGGTCTTGCCGTGGTCGATATGCCCGGCGGTACCGATAATCACGCCTGCACCTGCGCCAGTTGCGCCAGCCACGCGGCTTCATCATCGAGCTGGCGCAGGTCCAGCCACAGCGCATCGTCATCGATGCGCCCGAGCACTGGAATCGGCAAGGCCCGCAGCGCGCGTTCCAGGCCATGCAAGGCGCGACCGCGCAGGCGCTTGGACACCTGCGGGCGCACACACAAGGCCGCACTAGGCAAGCGCGCCACCGGCTGGCTGCCACTGCCGATCATGCCCAATGCAAGCTCTGCGCTGACCGTCCACTGCTCGCCCAGCTGTTGCGCCAACGCTGGCTGCAAGCGCTCGGCCTGCTGGTGGATCTCGGCCTGCGGCCGGGTCAGCAGGCGCAGGCTGGGCAGGCGCTCGGCCAGTTGATCAGGATTACGGTACAAGCCCAGCACCGCCTCAAGCGCTGCGAGGGTGAGCTTGTCGACCCGCAAGGCGCGCTTGAGCGGGTTCTTTTTGATCCGCGCGATCAAGTCCTTGCGCCCGACAATGATGCCAGCCTGTGGCCCGCCCAACAGCTTGTCGCCGCTGAAGGTGACAAGATCGGCGCCATCGGCCAGGGCCTGGCGCACAGTCGGCTCGGCCGGCAGGCCCCAGCGGCTCAAGTCGAGCAGGCTGCCGCTGCCGAGGTCTTCGAGCAGGGGCAAATCATGGCGATGAGCCAAGCGCGCCAGTTCTGCGGTCGGCACCTGGGTGGTGAAGCCTTGAATGCTGTAATTGCTGCAATGCACGCGCATCAACAGGCCGCTGCGCGGGCCGATGGCCGCCTCGTAATCGCGGGCATGGGTGCGATTGGTGGTGCCCACCTCATGCAGCTTGACCCCGGCGCGGGCCATGATGTCGGGAATGCGAAAAGCGCCACCGATCTCGATCAACTCACCGCGCGAGATGATCCCCTCTTTGCGCGCACCGAGGCTATTGAGCGCCAGCAGTACGGCAGCGGCGTTGTTGTTGACCACGGTGACGGCTTCGGCGCCGGTGAGCTCGCGGATCAAGCCTTCAATCAGGTCATCGCGATCGCCGCGCTTGCCGCTGGCCAGGTCGAACTCGAGGTTGAGCGGATAGCGGGCCGCCAGTTGCACCGCATCGATAGCTTCCTCGGGCAGCAAGGCCCGGCCCAGGTTGGTGTGCAGCACCGTGCCGGTGAGGTTGAAGACCCGCCGCACCTGGCTGCGGTGGCGAACCACCAGGCGCTCGCCGGCGCGGCCGAGCAGCACCGGCGCGGCCAGTTCGGCGGCGTCCAGCAGACCAAGCCGGGCGTCCTCGCGCAGGTCGTCGAGCAACTGGCGCAAGGTCGCCAGCAGCGCGTCGCGGCCATAGCGCTCGGTCAGCGGCTGGCTGGCGGGGTGACGCAACAGAGTGTCGATGGAGGGCAGGCGGATCGGGAGCTTGGCGAGGTTGGACGGCATGCAGACGGTTCTCAACTTCAGTGGGCGCTGGCCATGGGCAAAACCTCAGTGTAGACCCGATCTCACTCCCCTCCCGGCGCCAGCAAAAGGTTCGGCGCCAGGCGCTGGAAGCCTTCCTGATCCAGGCGCAGGTCCAGCGCCAGGCTGGCAAGGTCGGCCGACAGTGCTTCGGCATCGGCGTCGTTTTCCAGGTAGATATGCTTGAGGTAGGTGTTGCAGCCCGGACAGCATTCGGCCTGCAGCGGCGCCTTGGCGCTGGCGTAGTGGTCATCCTCGAAGCTGAAGTACTTGAGGCCCTTGCTCTGTTCGCAGTACACGCATTTGACCCGCACCACATGCCATTCGCAGGCACACAGCGAACACACCAGGTAACGTAGGCCGTTGTACTTGCCGCGATGGCGGATGACCCCGGCCATGGCCGGCGAGCCACAGGCCGGGCATTGGCAGAGGCTGTCCGCCGCTTTCAGTTCGCCCCCCTGCAGGCTCAGCAGCCAATGGCTCCAGGCCGCCTGCAGTGCCGCGCCCAGGAACGGCACCAGCGCCGCCGGCACCAGGCTGTACGAACCTGTGAGCAAGGCGATGGCCCACAGCTTGCGCTGCTCATCGGCGGCGCATTGCAGCACAGACACGGCATCGGCCACGGCGCCACTCGAAGCCGGATAGCGCTGCAACAACGCCTGTAGATAAGCCAGCCAGTGTCCGTCGCGCACCAGGCTGTCGGCAGCCAGCGGCGGCAAGCCATGCTCGACACACAGGCGCTGGCGTTCGCTGTCGCTGGGAGCTGCGGCAGGCGGCTGGTCGAGCAGGCTCTGTTGCACATGGCAGAGGCCGGCCAGCAGACGCAGGTAATCCGCCAGCGGGTTGCCCTCGGCCAGTTGCTCCAGGCGCTGCGCACGCAGGGCGAACAGGTTCTTCGGCGGCAGGTAGAGAAACGGCGGCGTGCTGGCCGCCGCTTCGATCTGCCCGGGTTCCAGAAGAGTACTCAAGCGCTCATCCTTTTTTATTGATCGGCGGTGGCGGCTGTTTGTCGCCGGTCACTTCCCGATACCACAACTCATGGTGTTTTTTCGCCCAGGCGCGGCTGACCCAGCCATGCAGCATGGCGCTGACCGAACCCTTGATCCAGATCCCGGCGTAAATATGGACGATGATGCTCAGCACCAGCACGAACGCCGCCAGGGCGTGCGCCAGGGTCGCCAGGCGAATCGAACCGATACCGAAATAACTGCTGAAGTAGGCCCGCCAGATCACCACGCCGCTGATCAACAGCACCAGCATGCACAGCAGCAAGGTCCAGAACAGCAGCTTCTGCCCGGGGTTGTACTTGCCGATTGGCGGTACGCCCTCCTCTTCGTTGCGCATCACCCGGTCGATACGCTTGAGCCATAGGCGGTCGTTGGCGATGAAGTAGTTCGCCCGCCAGAAACGCAGCACCAGGCCAACAAAAAACACGAACATCAACACGCCCATGAACGGATGCAAAATCCGTGTCCACGGCCCGCCGCCGAACAGATGGCTGAGCCAGAACAGTGCCGGGTGAAACAGTGCCAGCCCCGACAACCCGGCCATGATGAACAGGATCGCCACCAGCCAGTGATTGGTCCGTTCGTTGGCGTTGTAGCGCAGGATAGGTTTGTCGTTCATGGTCGTTCCTCCCCTTGCCCGCCCGGCCGGTTCGGGTCATAGACATGCACCGCCGGGTCGACCACCTGCACACTGGTATCCGCAGGGCTCGGGTGCTCGTCCTCTTCGACCCGCTGCGGGCCGACGCGCACATAGTGGAAGAACCCGGCGAGCACCGCCGCGCCCATGGCCAGCAGCGCCAGCGGCTTGGTCACGCCTTTCCACAGGCCTACCAGCGGGCTGATGATCGGCTGGTCCGGCAGGCCCGCGTACAAACGCGGGGTATCGGCATGGTGCAGCACGTACATCACGTGGGTGCCGCCGACACCATCGGGATCGTACAGGCCGGCGTTGTCGAAACCCCGCGACTTGAGGTCGACGATGCGCTCGGCGGCGTGCTCCTTCATGTCCTGCTTGCTGCCGAAGACAATGGCGCCGGTCGGACAGGTTTTCACACAGGCCGGCTCCAGCCCCACCGACACCCGGTCGGAACACAGGGTGCACTTGTAGGCCTTGTGGTCCTTCTGCGAGATTCGCGGGATGTTGAACGGGCAGCCGGTGATGCAGTAGCCGCAGCCAATGCAGTGGTCCTGGTTGAAATCGACGATGCCGTTGGCATGCTTGATGATTGCCCCCGGGCTCGGACAGGCCTTCAGGCAACCGGGATCGGCGCAGTGCATGCAACCGTCCTTGCGGATCAGCCACTCCAGGTTGCCGTCGCCGGTTTCGTGCTCGGTAAAGCGCATCAGCGTCCAGGTTTCGGCGCTCAGGTCCTGGGGGTTGTCGTAGGTGCCATGGTTGTGACCGACCTCGTCTCGCAGCTCGTTCCACTCCGAACAGGCCACCTGGCAGGCCTTGCAACCGATGCACTTGGTGGTGTCGATCAGCTTGGCCACCTCCTCCAGCTGGCGGATCGACGAGGGCGGCGTGGTGGTGGCCGAACGGGCGATGATGTCTTGGCTAGCCATCAGATTTTCTCCACGTTGACCAGGAACGACTTCGATTCCGGCGTCTGCGTATTACCATCACCGAGGAACGGCACCAGGGTGTTGGTCAGGTAGCCGTGGCGGGTACTGCCGGTGAAGCCCCAGTGCAGCGGAATGCCGATCTGGTGCACGGTCTGGTTGTTGACCTGCAGCGGCCGGATGCGCTTGGTGACCACCGCCACCGCCTCGATATGCCCGCGCTTGCAGGTGACCCGCACGCGGTCGCCGGCGACGATGCCCTTCTCTTGCGCCAGCACTTCGCCGATCTCGACAAACTGCTCGGGCTGGGCAATGGCGTTGAGCTTGCAGTGCTTGCTCCAGAAGTGGAAATGCTCGGTCAGCCGGTAACTGGTCGCCGCGTAAGGGAAATCCTTGGCCTGGCCAAGGGTGTCCCACACCGAATCGAAGATGCGCCCGGCCGGGTTGCTGGTCGCCTGCTTGTTGTTCGGGTGCAGCGGGTTGATGCCGATCGGCGTTTCGAAAGGCTCGTAGTGCTCGGGGAACGGGCCTTCGTTCATCTTGTCGACGGCAAAGAAGCGCGCCACCCCTTCAGGGTTCATGATGAACGGGTTCATGCCGGCCTCTGGCGGCACGTCTGCCTTGTAGTCCGGGGTATCGGTGCCGCCCCAGGCTTTGCCGTTCCACCACACCAGGCGCTTGTTCGGGTCCCACGGCTTGCCTTGCGGGTCGGCCGAGGCGCGGTTGTAGAGGATCCGCCGGTTGGCCGGCCAGGCCCAGGCCCAGCCGAGGTTCTGCTTCATGCCGAATGGGTCGCTGTTGTCGCGCCGGGCCATCTGGTTACCCTGCTCGGTCCAGCTGCCGCAGAAGATCCAGCAGCCAGAAGCAGTACTGCCGTCATCCTTGAGCTGGGCAAAACCGGACAACTGCTGGCCGGCCTTGAGGGTAGCGCCAGTGGCATCAGTGAGGTCGCTGACGGCGTTGCCGTTGAGCTCCCTGGCCAGTTCTTCGGGCGACGGTTCATCGGCTACCTTGTAGGGCCAGCTGAGGTTCAACAGCGGCTCGGCAAAGGCGCCGCCTTCGGTCTGGTAGCGTTTGCGCAGGCGCAGGAACAGCTCACTCATGATGCGCACGTCGGTGCGGGTTTCCCCCGGGCCGTCGGCGCCCTTCCAGTGCCATTGCAACCAGCGGCTGCTGTTGACCAGCGAGCCGTCCTCTTCGGCAAAGCAGGTGGTGGGCAGGCGGATGACTTCGGTCTGGATAGCCTCGCTCTGCACGTCGTTATAGGGCCCGACGTTGCGCCAGAACTCCGAGGTCTCGGTGGCCAGCGGGTCCATCACCACCAGCCACTTGAGCTTGCTCAGGGCCGCAGTCACGCGGTTTTTGTCCGGCAACGCGGCAATCGGGTTAAAGCCCTGGCACATGTAGCCGTTGACCTTGCCCTGGCCCATCAGGTCGAACATCTTCAGCACGTCGTAACCGGGAATATCCAGCTTCGGCAGCCAGTCGTAGCCCCAATGGTTCTCGGCGCTGGCATTGGCGCCATACCAGGCCTTCATCAGGCTGACGTGGAACTTGCCGTAGTTCTGCCAGTACGACAGCTGCCCCGGCCGCAACGGTTTGAGCGCCCGCTTGGCGATGTAGGCGTCGTAGTCCTGCTCGGCATCGCCCGGCAGGGTCAAGTAGCCCGGCAGCGAGTTGGACAGCAAGCCGAGGTCGGTCAGGCCCTGGATGTTGGAGTGCCCGCGCAGGGCATTGACGCCGCCACCGGGCATGCCGACGTTACCCAGCAGCAGTTGCACCATCGCCGCACTGCGAATGATCTGCGCACCGATCGAGTGCTGGGTCCAGCCCAGGGCATAGAGGATCGTCATGGTCTTGCCCGGTTGCGAGCAAGTGGCGATCTCTTCCCAGATCTTCAGCATGCGGTCTTGCGGCATGCCGCAGGTCATGCTCGCCAGTTCCGCGGTGTAGCGGCTGTAGTGCAGCTTCATCAGCTGGTAGACGCAGCGCGGGTCCTGCAGGGTCGGGTCGACCTTGGCAAAGCCGTCCTCGCCCAGCTCGTAACCCCAGCCGGACTTGTCGGTGTAGCTGCGCTTGGCCGCGTCATAGCCACTGAACAGGCCATCCTCGAAGCCAAAGCCGGCTTTGACGATAAACGACACGTCGGTGTAGTTGCGCACGTACTCGTGCTGGATCTTGTCGTTACTCAGCAGGTAATTGATCAGGCCCCCCATGAAGGCGATATCGCTACCGGTGCGAATCGGCGCGTAGTAATCGGCCACCGACGCGGTACGGGTAAACCGCGGGTCGACCACGATCAGCCGGGCCTTGTTATGGGCCTTGGCTTCGGTCACCCATTTGAAGCCGCACGGGTGCGCTTCTGCAGCGTTGCCGCCCATCACCAGGATCAGATTCGCGTTGGCGATATCGGTCCAGTGGTTGGTCATGGCACCACGGCCGTACGTCGGGGCAAGACTTGCCACCGTCGGGCCATGTCAGACACGCGCTTGGTTATCGAACCCCAGCATGCCCAGGCTGCGAATGACCTTGTGGGTCAGGTAACCGGCTTCGCTGGACGCCGCCGATGCCGCCAGAAAACCCGTGGTCAGCCAACGGTTGACCGTCTGCCCCTGGGCGTTCTTCTCGATGAAGTTGGCATCGCGGTCGGTCTTGACCAGATCGGCGATACGGTCCAGCGCCTCATCCCAGGACACCCGCGTCCACTCGCTGCTGCCGGGCTTGCGCACTTGCGGGTACTGCAGGCGGCTGGGGCTGTGGATAAAGTCGAGCAGGCCGGCGCCTTTCGGGCACAGCGTACCGCGGTTCACCGGATGGTCGGCGTCGCCTTCGATATGGATTATGTTCTGCGTAACGTTCTTGCCGCCGTCCCCCTGGCTGTACAGGATCAGGCCACAGCCGACCGAGCAATAGGGGCAGGTGTTGCGCGTTTCCTTAGTGTGCGCCAGCTTGAAGTGGCGCACCTGCTCGGCGAAGGCAGGTGTCGGGGCCATGCCCAACGCTGCCAGGCTCGAGCCTCCAAGGCCAACTGCTGCGACCTTGAAGAACTGCCGACGGTTGAGATCCATCGTGCACTCCTGATCAGGTGGTGGACGCGCGGGACGTTGCCGGCGTCTCTTGAAACGATCACGGTGGCGGCAGATTGATGGCCGCCAACTGTCACTCTAGTCAAGATTCCCGGGAGCGGGATGAAAACGGATTGTCGGTCGACAAAAAGCAAAACGCCCGATGCGATGCACCGGGCGTTTTGAGGGTATTGCGGTCAGCGTGGCGAATCAGAACGGAATATCGTCATCGAAGCTGTCGAAGTCCGGAGCCGGCTGCGGTGCGGCCTGCTGAGGCGCCGGGCGCTGTTGCGGCGCGGACTGCTGTGGACGCGGAGCCTGTTGGCGTGGCGCCTGGTTGTAATTGTTGCCGCCTTGCGGGGCGCCGTCCTGGTTCTGCGGGCGGCCGCCGAGCAGCTGCATGGTGCCCTGCATGTCGACAACGATTTCGGTGGTGTAACGCTTGATGCCGTCCTTTTCCCACTCGCGGGTCTGCAGCTTGCCTTCGATGTAGACTTGCGAGCCTTTGCGCAGGTATTCACCGGCGATTTCGGCAACTTTGCCGAACATCGATACGCGGTGCCATTCGGTGCGCTCGACCTTCTGGCCGGTCTGCTTGTCGGTCCACTGCTCGCTGGTAGCCAGGCTCAGGTTGGTCACGGCGTTACCGTTGGGCAGGTAGCGGACTTCGGGATCCTGGCCGCAGGTACCGACCAGAATGACTTTGTTAACCCCACGGGCCATAACGTTCTCCTAGGCTTCGCACGCGGAGGAAGCCGGGTTTACCAGGCGTTCCAGGGTCGTGCGATCCAAAATTTGTGTATCAAGTTTGATATAGATGGCGGCTTCATCGGCCACCACCACTGCGTCGGTCACACCCGGGACGGCCATCAGCCGCTCGGTCAGCCCCGCTTCCCGTACCGCCTCGGCCGATAACGGCATGCGCAGGCTGGTCACGTACGGCGGTTCACGCATGCTCAGCGCCACGACCCACCACAGGGCACACAACGCTGCGCAGCCAAGGAACACCGTGCTCAGGCCACCGTGCTGGAACAACCAGCCACCGAGAATTCCTCCCAACGCGGCACCAAGGAACTGGCTGGTGGAATATACCCCCATGGCCGTGCCCTTGCCGCCGGCGGGCGACACCTTGCTTACCAGTGAAGGCAAGGATGCCTCCAGCAGGTTGAAGGCGGTGAAGAATATCACGGTGCCGATCACCAGTTCGTGCAAGTTGTCTGCTGACAGCCAGAAGAATAGCTCGGTGAGCATCAACACACTGACCGCGCCCAGCAGGACACGTTTCATCTTGCGCTTTTTTTCGCCGTAGATGATGAACGGGATCATTGCAAAGAATGAAATCAGCAAGGCGGTCAGGTACACCCACCAGTGCTCTTCTTTCGGCAGGCCGCCGCGCTCGACGAAAGCCAGCGGCAAAGCGATGAAACTGGCCATCAGAATGGCATGCAAGACGAAGATGCCCACGTCCAGGCGCAGCAGGTCCGGGTGGCGCAGGGTCGGCATCAGCGCCTGCTTGGCGACCCCGGACTCACGATGCTGCAACGCGCCGTGGGACGGCGGCACGACAAAGGCAATGATCGCAATACCGACTACGGCCATGGCCGCGGTGGCCAGGAACAACCCCGAGAGGCCAAAGGCACGGGTGACCAGCGGGCCGACGACCATGGCCACGGCAAACGACAGGCCGATGCTCATGCCGATCATGGCCATGGCCTTGGTGCGGTGCTGTTCGCGGGTCAGGTCCGAGAGCAAGGCCATGACCGCGGCAGAAATCGCCCCGGCGCCTTGCAGGATGCGTCCGGCAATCACCCCCCAGATCGAGTCGGCCTGGGCCGCCAGCACGCTGCCCAGGGCAAAGATCACCAGGCCCAGGTAAATCACCGGGCGACGGCCGATGCGATCGGAAATCACCCCGAACGGGATCTGCAGGAAAGCCTGGGTCAGGCCGTAGGCACCAATGGCCAGGCCGATCAGTGCCGGGGTGGCACCGGCCAGGTCCATGCCATAGGTCGCCAGTACCGGCAGGACCATGAACATGCCCAGCATACGGAAGGCGAACACCAGGGCCAGGCCGCCTGCGGCGCGGGTCTCGCTGCCACTCATGCGTTCGCTGTGGGGATCGTGCATGGATAAACCTCGTGTGAACCGGCGGCGATTCTACCAGTCCCATCGCATAACGGCATATACGCGACGCTTTGCCGCGTAATGGCATGGAGCCGTATACTCAACCGTTTATGCCCGCCGAGCGAGGCCGCAGTGGACAAGATCCTGATTCGTGGGGCACGTACCCACAACCTGAAGAACATCGACCTGACCCTGCCCCGGGACAAGTTGATCGTCATCACCGGCCTGTCCGGTTCCGGCAAGTCGTCCCTGGCCTTCGATACCCTGTACGCCGAAGGCCAGCGCCGTTATGTCGAATCCCTGTCGGCGTACGCCCGGCAGTTCCTGTCGATGATGGAAAAGCCCGACGTCGATACCATCGAAGGCCTGTCGCCAGCGATCTCCATCGAGCAAAAGTCGACCTCGCACAACCCGCGTTCGACCGTCGGCACCATCACCGAAATCTACGACTACCTGCGCCTGCTCTACGCCCGCGTCGGTACCCCGCGCTGCCCGGACCACGACATCCCGCTGGAAGCGCAGACCGTCAGCCAGATGGTCGACCTGGTCCTGGCCCAGCCCGAAGGCAGCAAGCTGATGCTGCTGGCGCCGGTGATTCGCGAGCGCAAGGGTGAACACCTGGCGGTATTCGAAGAGCTGCGCGCCCAGGGCTTCGTCCGCGCGCGGGTCAACGGCAAGCTGTTCGAGCTCGATGAACTGCCCAAGCTCGACAAGCAGAAAAAGCACACCATCGAAGTAGTCGTCGACCGCTTCAAGGTGCGTGATGACCTGCAGCAGCGCCTGGCCGAGTCGTTCGAAACCGCGCTGAAACTGGCCGACGGCATCGCCCTGGTCGCTTCGATGGACGACCATCCGTTCGAAGAAATGATCTTCTCCGCCCGCTTCGCCTGCCCGATCTGCGGCCATGCGATCAGCGAGCTGGAGCCCAAGCTGTTCTCCTTCAACAACCCGGCCGGCGCCTGCCCGACCTGCGACGGCCTGGGGGTCAAGCAGTTCTTCGACATCAAGCGCCTGGTCAATAGCGAGCTGACCCTGGCTGAAGGTGCGATTCGCGGCTGGGACCGGCGCAACGTCTATTACTTCCAGATGCTAGGCTCGCTGGCCGCGCATTATGACTTCAGCCTCGAGATCCCCTTCGGCGAACTACCGGCCGAGCAGCAGAAAGTCATCCTCCACGGCAGCGGCAAGCAGAACGTTGATTTCAAATACCTCAACGACCGCGGCGACATCGTCAAGCGCTCGCACCCGTTCGAAGGCATCGTGCCGAACCTGGAGCGCCGCTACCGCGAGACCGAGTCGGCGACCGTGCGCGAAGAGCTGGCCAAGTTCCTCAGCACCCAGCCCTGCCCGGATTGCCGTGGCACGCGCCTGCGCCGTGAAGCGCGGCACGTGTGGGTCGGCGAGAAGACCCTGCCGGCAGTCACTTGCCTGCCGATCGGCGATGCCAGCGGTTACTTCGGCGGCCTCAAGCTGACCGGTCGCCGGGGCGAAATTGCCGACAAGATCCTCAAGGAAATCTGCGAGCGCCTGCAGTTTCTGGTCAACGTCGGTCTCGACTACCTGACCCTCGATCGCAGCGCCGATACCCTCTCCGGCGGTGAAGCCCAGCGTATCCGCCTGGCCAGCCAGATCGGCGCCGGCCTGGTCGGGGTCATGTACATCCTCGACGAGCCGTCCATCGGCCTGCACCAGCGCGACAACGACCGCTTGCTCGGCACCCTCAATCACCTGCGCGACATCGGCAACACGGTGATCGTGGTCGAGCATGACGAGGACGCCATTCGCCTGGCCGACTACGTCGTCGACATTGGCCCGGGCGCCGGCGTGCATGGCGGCCAGATCGTCGCCGAAGGCACCCCGGCCGAGGTCATGGCCCATCCCGACTCGCTGACCGGCAAGTACTTGTCTGGCCGAGTGAAGATTGCCGTACCGGCCAAGCGTACGCCGCGTAACAAGAAGCTCTCGATCAAGCTCAAGGGCGCGCGCGGCAACAACCTGCAGAACGTCGACCTGGAAATTCCGATCGGCCTGCTGACGTGCGTGACTGGCGTGTCCGGCTCCGGCAAATCGACCCTGATCAACAACACCTTGTTCCCGCTCAGCGCCACCGCCCTCAACGGTGCCAGCACCCTGGAAGCGGCGCCGCACGACAGCTGCGATGGCCTGCAGCACCTGGACAAGGTGGTCGACATCGACCAGAGCCCGATCGGCCGTACCCCGCGCTCGAACCCGGCGACCTACACCGGACTGTTCACGCCAATTCGCGAGCTGTTCTCCGGCGTGCCGGAGTCGCGCTCGCGCGGCTACGGCCCGGGTCGTTTCTCGTTCAACGTCAAGGGCGGGCGCTGCGAAGCGTGCCAGGGCGACGGCCTGATCAAGGTCGAGATGCACTTTTTGCCGGACATCTACGTGCCGTGCGATGTGTGCAAGAGCAAGCGCTACAACCGCGAAACCCTGGAGATCAAGTACAAGGGCAAGAACATCCACGAGGTCCTGGAAATGACCATCGAGGAAGCCCGCGAGTTCTTCGACGCGGTACCGGCGCTGGCGCGCAAGCTGCAGACACTGATGGATGTCGGTCTGTCCTACATCAAGCTCGGCCAGTCGGCGACCACCCTCTCCGGTGGCGAAGCGCAGCGGGTCAAGCTGTCACGCGAGCTGTCCAAGCGTGACACCGGCAAGACCCTGTACATCCTCGACGAACCGACTACCGGCCTGCACTTTGCCGATATCCAGCAGTTGCTCGATGTGCTGCACCGCCTGCGCGATCACGGCAACACCGTAGTGGTGATCGAGCACAACCTGGACGTGATCAAGACTGCCGACTGGATCGTCGACCTCGGCCCCGAGGGCGGTTCCAAAGGCGGACAGATCATCGGCTTCGGTACACCGGAACAAGTGGCCGAGATGAAGCAGTCGTATACCGGCTACTACCTCAAGCCGCTGCTGGAACGTGACCGCGCCTGATTCGGCCCGCTCGCACATGAAAAAGCCCCGCACTGGCGGGGCTTTTTTTGCTCCGGAAAATTACATCTGCGATTGCAGGTAGTTCTCCAGACCGATCGACTTGATCAGGCCCTGCTGTTTTTCCAGCCAGTAGGTGTGATCTTCTTCGGTATCGGCCAGCTGCAGGCGCAGGATGTCGCGGCTGATGTAGTCCTTGTGCAGTTCGCACAGCTCGATGCCTTTGCACAGTGCGGCGCGCACCTTGTACTCCAGGCGCAGGTCGGCGGCGATCATGTCCGGCACGGTGGTGCCGACGTCCAGGTCATCAGGACGCATGCGCGGGGTGCCTTCGAGCATGAGGATACGACGCATCAGGGCATCGGCGTGTTGCGCCTCTTCTTCCATTTCGTGGTTGATACGCTCGTAGAGCTTGCTCAAGCCCCAGTCCTCGTACATCCGCGAGTGGATGAAATATTGGTCACGTGCCGCCAGTTCGCCCGTCAGCAACGTGTTGAGATAATCGATTACGTCCGGGTGACCTTGCATCGCCCTGCCTCTCCCTGTGTGAAAGTCATAGTTTGAACCAGGATGACCGGAAGGTCACTGAGAATTGGGCAAAAAAGTGCAAAAAAGCGGGTAAACGGTAGTGATATTCATTGAAAAACCGCCCAAATGAGGGCGGTTCTTCTTATCACTTCGACTTAGGCGAGATTTATGCCCAAAGCCTTGGCAATCCCTTCGCCATAGGCCGGATCGGCCTTGAAGAAGTGCTGCAACTGACGCTGGACCACCTCTTCAGAAACTCCGCCCATGGCGCCGGCGATGTTGCTGATCAGCAGCGCCTTCTGCTCCGGGTTCATCAGGCGGAACAGCGCACCGGCATGGCTGTAGTAGTCGGTGTCTTCGCGGTGATCGTAACGATCGGCGACACCGTTGAGCGCCAGTGGCGGCTCAGCGTACTGCGGCGCTTGCTTGGGCGCATTGGCGTAGCTGTTCGGCTCATAGTTCGGCGCCGCACCACCGTTGCTGCCAAACGCCATAGAACCATCACGCTGGTAGCTGTTTACCGGGCTGCGTGGGGCGTTTACCGGCAGTTGCTGGTGGTTGGTACCGACGCGGTAGCGATGGGCGTCTGCGTAAGCGAACACGCGCCCCTGCAGCATGCGGTCTGGCGACAGGCCGACACCGGGCACCATGTTGCTCGGGCCAAACGCGGCTTGCTCGACTTCGGCAAAGTAGTTCAGCGGGTTGCGGTTGAGTTCCAGTTCGCCGATCTCGATGAGCGGGTAGTCCTTCTGCGACCAGGTCTTGGTCACATCAAACGGGTTCTCGTCGCGGCTGGCCGCTTCTTCTTCGCTCATGACCTGGATGCACACGGCCCATTTCGGGAAGTCACCGCGCTCGATCGCTTCGAACAGGTCGCGCTGGGCGTAATCCGGATCGGTACCGGCCAGGCGCGCGGCCTCGGCAGGAGCCAGGTTCTTGATGCCCTGCTTGGTCTTGAAGTGCCATTTGACCCAGGTGCGCCGGCCCTGAGCGTTGATCAGGCTGTAGGTATGGCTGCCAAAACCATGCATGTGCCGGTAGCCGTCCGGAATGCCGCGGTCGGAGAACAGGATAGTGACCTGGTGCAGCGCTTCAGGCGAGTGCGACCAGAAGTCCCACATCATCTGCGCGCTTTTCAGGTTGCTTTGCGGCAGGCGTTTCTGGGTGTGGATGAAGTCGGGGAATTTCAGCGGGTCACGGATGAAGAACACCGGGGTGTTGTTGCCAACGATGTCCCAGTTGCCTTCCTCGGTGTAGAACTTCAGGGCGAAACCACGCGGGTCGCGCTCGGTATCGGCCGACCCCCGCTCGCCACCGACGGTGGAGAAACGCAGGAAGGTTTCGGTCTGCTTGCCGAGGTTGCTGAACAGCTTGGCGCAGCTGTACTGGGTGATATCACGGGTAACGGTGAAGGTGCCATAGGCACCCGAGCCTTTGGCGTGTACGCGGCGTTCAGGGATGTTCTCGCGGTTGAAATGCGCGAGCTTCTCGATGAGATGGAAGTCATCCAGCAACAGCGGGCCGCGTGGGCCTGCCGAACGCGAATTCTGGTTGTCGGCTACCGGGGCGCCGCTGGCGGTGGTCAGTATTTTGTTCTGGCTCATGCTCTCTCTCCCTATCGGTCTTGAACGGCCGGCTAATCGGCTTGGGAGGAGTATCGACCACAACTATGACAACAACAAATTCATTAGCTGATTCAGATCAATAGATTATTACAATACATATAGACACAAAAAACCGGGCACTAGGCCCGGTTTCTTGTTACAGACTGTTCGCCTTACTCAGCAGCTTCAACCGAGCCACCAACAGGACGATCAACCAGCTCGACGTACGCCATAGGTGCGTTATCGCCAGCGCGGAAGCCGCACTTGAGGATACGCAGGTAGCCGCCCTGACGGGTGGCATAGCGCTTGCCCAGATCGTTGAACAGCTTGCCGACGATTTCTTTCGAACGGGTACGGTCGAAAGCCAGACGACGGTTAGCAACGCTGTCTTCCTTGGCCAGGGTGATCAGCGGCTCGGCAACGCGGCGCAGTTCCTTGGCTTTTGGCAGAGTAGTTTTGATCAGCTCGTGCTCGAACAGCGACACCGCCATGTTCTGGAACATGGCCTTACGGTGAGAGCTAGTACGGCTCAGGTGACGTCCACTTTTACGATGACGCATGGGTTCATTCCTTACCAAACACTACGTTCGGTGATTACGACGATCAGGCAGTCGCCTTGTCGTCCTTCTTAAGACTTGCAGGCGGCCAGTTGTCGAGGCGCATGCCGAGGGACAGACCACGGGAGGCCAGAACGTCCTTGATTTCGGTCAAGGATTTCTTGCCCAGGTTCGGAGTCTTCAACAGTTCTACTTCGGTGCGCTGAATCAGGTCGCCGATGTAGTAAATGTTCTCCGCCTTAAGGCAGTTGGCCGAACGCACGGTCAATTCCAGATCGTCAACCGGACGAAGCAGGATCGGATCGATCTCGTCTTCCTGTTCGACTACCACTGGTTCACTGTCACCTTTGAGGTCGACGAACGCAGCCAGCTGCTGTTGCAGGATGGTTGCGGCACGACGGATGGCCTCTTCAGGATCCAGGGTACCGTTGGTTTCCAGATCAATTACCAGCTTGTCCAGGTTGGTACGCTGCTCGACACGGGCGTTTTCCACCACGTATGCGATACGGCGAACCGGGCTGAACGAAGAGTCGAGCTGCAAGCGACCAATGCTGCGGCTTTCGTCTTCATCGCTCTGACGCGAATCGGCCGGCTCATAACCACGACCACGAGCTACGGTGAGCTTCATGTTCAAGGCGCCATTCGACGCCAGGTTAGCGATTACGTGATCGGGGTTAACGATCTCGACATCATGATCCAGCTGAATATCGGCAGCGGTAACCACCCCCGAACCCTTCTTCGACAAGGTCAGCGTAACTTCGTCACGACCGTGCAGTTTGATAGCCAGGCCTTTCAGGTTCAACAGGATTTCAATGACATCTTCCTGTACACCTTCGATTGCCGAGTACTCGTGGAGTACACCGTCAATCTCGGCCTCGACTACTGCACAGCCAGGCATGGAGGACAACAGGATGCGGCGCAGCGCGTTGCCCAGGGTATGGCCAAAGCCACGCTCGAGAGGCTCGAGCGTGATTTTAGCGCGGGTTGGACTGACGACCTGCACATCGATGTGGCGGGGCGTCAGGAACTCATTTACCGAAATCTGCATGGATGCACCTATTTTCTAGCCCTTACTTGGAGTAGAGCTCGACAATCAGGCTTTCGTTGATGTCGGCGGACAGGTCGCTGCGAGCAGGAACGTTCTTGAAAACGCCCGACTTCTTGGCAGCATCCACATCTACCCACTCAACGCGGCCACGCTGGGCGCACAGTTCAAGGGCTTGAACAATGCGCAGCTGGTTCAGCGACTTCTCGCGAACCGCGACCACGTCACCCGGACGAACTTGGTAGGACGGAACGTTTACAGTCTTGCCGTTTACGCTGATCGCTTTGTGCGAAACCAGCTGACGGGATTCGGCACGAGTAGCGCCAAAGCCCATACGATAAACGACGTTATCCAGACGGCACTCGAGCAGTTGCAGCAGGTTCTCACCAGTAGCGCCCTTCTTGGAGGCCGCTTGCTTGTAGTAACCGCTGAACTGACGCTCAAGTACGCCGTAGATACGACGGACTTTTTGTTTCTCACGCAGCTGGGTGCCGTAGTCGGACTGACGACCGCGGCGCTGACCGTGGATACCTGGGGCTGCTTCGATGTTGCACTTCGATTCCAGAGCGCGAACGCCGCTCTTCAGGAACAGATCGGTGCCTTCACGACGAGACAGTTTGCATTTTGGACCAATGTAACGTGCCATTTATCTGTCTCCTGATTACACGCGGCGCTTCTTCGGCGGACGGCACCCGTTATGCGGGATTGGCGTCACGTCGGTGATGCTGGCGATCTTATAGCCACAGCCGTTCAGAGCACGAACAGCGGACTCACGACCTGGACCTGGACCCTTGACGTTGACGTCGAGGTTCTTCAGACCATATTCCAGCGCAGCTTGACCAGCACGTTCAGCAGCTACCTGAGCAGCGAACGGGGTGGACTTGCGGGAACCGCGGAAACCCGAACCGCCGGAGGTAGCCCAGGACAGAGCGTTACCTTGACGATCGGTGATGGTCACGATGGTGTTGTTAAAAGAGGCATGGATGTGGGCGATGCCATCAACCACTGTCTTTTTGACTTTTTTACGAGGACGAGCAGCAGGTTTTGCCATTTCTAAATTCCTGTCGATTCGCTGGTGCGATTACTTGCGGATCGGCTTACGCGGGCCCTTACGGGTACGCGCGTTGGTCTTGGTACGCTGACCGCGTACTGGCAGACCCCGACGATGACGCAGGCCGCGGTAGCAACCCAGGTCCATCAACCGCTTGATTTTCATGTTGATGTCACGGCGCAGATCACCTTCGGTGATGTACTTCGCGACTTCAGTACGCAGCGATTCAACCTGCTCGTCGCTCAGATCCTTGATCTTTGCGGCTGGGTTGACCCCAGTCTCTGCACAGATTTTCTGTGCAGTAGTGCGACCAACACCATAGATGTAGGTCAGCGAGATAACAGTGTGCTTGTTATCTGGAATGTTGACGCCTGCAATACGGGCCATTCAGTGGGACTCCAATTGACAGCTACCTACGCCCCGGAAGCCAAGAAATAGGGCGCGAGATAATATCGCTGTAGAAACAAATAATCAACCCAGCAGCGCACTAGCTGCTGGGTTTGTAGCGCAGATCACAATCAGCCTTGGCGCTGCTTGTGACGTGGTTCCGCACTGCAAATTACTCGAACGACACCTTCGCGGCGAATAATTTTGCAGTTACGGCACAGCTTTTTCACCGATGCACGAACTTTCATCACCAACTCCTCGAACCTTAAGGGTCAATCAGCGCAGCAGACCGCTGCCACCGTAGCCTTTCAGGTTGGCTTTCTTCATCAGGGATTCGTACTGGTGCGAAACGAGGTGCGATTGTACTTGGGACATGAAGTCCATCACAACCACTACCACAATCAGCAACGAGGTCCCGCCAAGGTAGAACGGAACGTTTGCCGCGACCACCAGGAACTGGGGAAGCAGACACACGGCCGTCATATAAAGAGCACCGAACATGGTCAAGCGGGTCAGAACGCCATCAATGTAGCGCGCCGACTGCTCACCTGGACGGATGCCCGGAATAAAGGCACCGGACTTCTTCAGGTTTTCCGCTACGTCTTTCGGATTGAACATCAACGCCGTATAGAAGAAGCAGAAGAAAATAATCCCTGCACTAAACAGCAGAATATTCAACGGCTGACCAGGAGCGATCGACTGCGAGATGTCCTGCAACCAGCCCATACCTTCGGACTGACCGAACCAGGCACCCAGCGAAGCCGGGAACAGCAAGATGCTGCTCGCGAAAATGGCAGGGATTACACCCGCCATGTTCACTTTCAACGGCAGGTGGCTGGTCTGCGCAGCGAAGACCTTGCGGCCCTGCTGACGCTTGGCGTAGTGAACGGCGATACGACGCTGACCACGCTCAATGAACACCACGAAACCGATAATCGCTACTGCCAGCAAACCGATAGCGACCAGGGCGAAAATGTTGATATCGCCTGTGCGTGCAGACTCGAAAGACTGCCCGATTGCTCTCGGAAGACCGGCGACGATACCTGCGAAAATCAACATCGAGATACCGTTGCCTACACCGCGCTCGGTGATCTGCTCGCCCAGCCACATCATGAACATCGCGCCGGCCACGAACGTGGACACCGCAACGAAATGGAAGCCAAAGTCAGCAGAAAACGCCACGCCCTGACCGGCCAGGCCAATGGACATGCCAATGGCCTGGACCAGCGCCAGGATAACGGTGCCGTAGCGGGTGTACTGGCTGATCTTGCGACGGCCAGCTTCACCTTCCTTCTTCAACTGCTCCAGCTGCGGGCTGACGGCGGTCATCAGCTGCATGATGATCGATGCCGAAATGTACGGCATGATCCCCAGTGCAAAGATGCTCATCCGTTCCAGCGCGCCGCCGGAAAACATGTTGAACAAGCTAAGAATGGTCCCCTCATTCTGTCGAAACAGTTCCGCCAGCCGGTCCGGGTTGATACCTGGAACTGGGATGTGTGCGCCTATCCGGTAGACGATGATCGCCAGGAACAGAAAACGCAGACGAGCCCAGAGTTCAGACATCCCGCCTTTGCCGAGCGAAGAGAGAGCACCTTGCTTAGCCATTTATTCCTCGAACTTGCCGCCAGCTGCTTCGATAGCCGCACGCGCACCTTTGGTGGCTGCGATACCCTTGATGGTGACCGCGCGAGTAACTTCGCCGGACAGCATGATTTTCACACGCTGTACGTTTTGGTTAATCACGTTGGCATCCTTCAGGGATTGCACGGTGACAACGTCGCCTTCCACTTTGGCCAGCTCGGACAGACGCACTTCTGCGCGGTCCATGGCTTTCAGGGAAACGAAGCCGAATTTCGGCAGACGACGGTGCAGCGGCTGTTGACCGCCTTCAAAGCCTGGAGCAATGGTGCCACCGGAACGGGAGGTCTGACCTTTGTGGCCGCGGCCACCAGTCTTACCCAAACCGCTACCGATACCACGGCCCGGACGATGCTTCTCGCGACGGGAACCCGGCGCTGGACTCAGATCATTGAGTTTCATCGATTAACCCTCGACGCGCAGCATGTAGTAAGCCTTGTTGATCATCCCGCGATTCTCGGGAGTATCCAGGACTTCTACAGTGTGACCGATGCGGCGCAGACCCAGACCCTTAACACACAGTTTGTGGTTAGGGAGACGGCCGGCGGTGCTTTTGATCAGCGTTACTTTAACGGTAGCCATGATCAGCGGATCTCCTCAACGCTCTTGCCGCGCTTGGCAGCAATGGACTCAGGAGATTGCATAGCCTTCAGACCCTTGAAAGTGGCATGAACCACGTTCACTGGGTTGGTCGAGCCGTAGCACTTGGCCAGGACGTTCTGAACGCCAGCAACTTCCAGGACGGCACGCATTGCGCCACCGGCGATGATACCGGTACCTTCCGAGGCAGGCTGCATGTACACCTTCGACGCGCCATGGGCGGACTTGGTGGCGTACTGCAGAGTAGTGCCGTTCAGGTCTACCTGAATCATGTTGCGACGGGCAGCTTCCATGGCTTTCTGGATCGCAGCAGGTACTTCGCGCGATTTGCCACGGCCGAAGCCAACACGACCTTTACCATCACCCACCACGGTCAACGCGGTGAAAGTGAAGATACGGCCGCCTTTGACGGTTTTAGCAACGCGGTTAACTTGAACCAGCTTCTCGATGTAGCCTTCGTCGCGCTTTTGATCGTTATTTGCCATAACTTAGAACTCCAGCCCGCCTTCACGAGCAGCATCAGCCAGCGCTTTGACGCGGCCATGGTACTTGAAGCCGGAACGGTCAAAGGCAACTTGAGATACACCGGCGGCTTTCGCGCGCTCAGCTACCAGCTTGCCAACCTTAGTGGCCGCGTCGATGTTGCCGGTGGCACCATCACGCAGTTCTTTGTCCAAGGTCGAGGCACTGGCCAGAACCTTGCTGCCGTCGGCCGAAATGACCTGGGCGTAGATGTGCTGCGAGGAGCGGAACACGCAGAGACGCACGACTTCGAGTTCGTGCATTTTCAGGCGTGCTTTGCGAGCGCGACGCAGTCGAGTAACTTTTTTGTCGGTCATTTGCTAGGCCCTACTTCTTCTTGGCTTCTTTACGACGGACGACTTCGTCCGCGTAACGCACACCCTTGCCTTTGTACGGCTCTGGTGGACGGAAGTCGCGGATTTCAGCGGCCACCTGACCTACCAGCTGCTTGTCGATACCCTTGATCAGGATATCGGTCTGGCTTGGGGTCTCTGCGGTGATACCGGCCGGCAGTTCGTAATCCACTGGATGCGAGAAGCCGAGTGCCAGGTTCAGCACGGTGCCTTTGGCTTGTGCTTTGTAACCAACACCGACCAGCTGGAGCTTACGCTCGAAGCCTTGGCTTACGCCCTGGACCATGTTGTTCACCAGGGCGCGGGTAGTACCGGCCATAGCGCGAGTTTGTTGATCGCCATTGCGAGCAGCGAAACGCAGCTCACCAGCTTCTTCAACGATTTCAACCGACGAGTGAACGTTCAGTTCGAGAGTGCCCTTGGCACCCTTCACCGAAAGCTGTTGGCCGACGAATTTGACTTCGACACCGGCTGGCAGCTTAACGGGGTTCTTAGCGACGCGAGACATGCTTATCCCCCCTTAGAACACTGTGCAGAGAACTTCGCCGCCGACACCGGCAGCGCGCGCAGCACGATCAGTCATCACACCTTTGTTGGTGGAGACGATAGACACGCCCAGACCGCCACGTACTTTCGGCAGTTCTTCGACGGACTTGTACTGACGCAGGCCTGGACGACTTACGCGCTTGACTTCCTCGATGACCGGACGGCCTTCGAAGTATTTCAGCTCGATGGAAAGCGATGGTTTTACTTCGCTGCTGACTTGGTAGCCAGCGATGTAACCTTCATCTTTCAGAACTTTGGCTACCGCAACCTTCAGAGTCGACGAAGGCATGCTTACGACGGACTTTTCAGCCATCTGGGCATTACGGATGCGAGTTAGCATGTCCGCTAACGGGTCCTGCATACTCATGGGCTAGACGCTCCTGATACAAGAAAAATTAGCCTCTCGGCTACTACAGTCCCCTGAAATCGCCGGGCGTAAAAACCCGGGCTCAGGAGAGCCGGTCATTCTAGACAGTTCCCAGAAACGAAACAAGCCCCAGAAGGGGCTTGTTTCGTTGCAAGGTCACCGGTGGTCGGAAGATTGCTCCCCCGCCACCTGGACGCTGCCGGTACGTCTTACCAGCTGGCTTTAACCAGACCTGGAACGTCACCGCGCATTGCTGCTTCACGCAGCTTGTTACGGCCGAGGCCGAACTTGCGGTAAACGCCGTGTGGACGACCGGTGATGCGGCAACGGTTACGCAGGCGCGAGGCGCTGGCGTCACGTGGTTGCTTCTGCAGAGCTACGACAGCGGCAAAACGCTCTTCTGGAGTTGCTTCCAGGTTGACGATGGTCGCTTTCAGCTCGGCACGCTTCTTGGCGTACTTGGCAACAGTGAGCTGACGCTTCAGCTCACGGTTTTTCATGCTCTTCTTGGCCATTTTCCTACTCCAATCAGTTGCGGAACGGGAATTTGAAAGCACGCATCAGAGCGCGGCCTTCGTCATCGTTCTTGGCAGTGGTGGTCAGGGTAATGTCCAGACCGCGCAGAGCATCGATCTTGTCGTAGTCGATTTCCGGGAAGATGATCTGCTCTTTCACGCCCATGCTGTAGTTGCCACGACCGTCGAAGGACTTGGCATTCAGGCCGCGGAAGTCGCGAACCCGAGGCAGGGAGATCGCCAGCAGGCGGTCCAGGAATTCGTACATACGATCACGGCGCAGGGTAACTTTAACGCCGATCGGCCAGCCCTCACGGACTTTGAAGCCCGCGATGGATTTCCGAGCGAAAGTCACAACGGCTTTCTGACCGGTGATCTTCTCCAGGTCAGCAACAGCGTGTTCGATGACTTTTTTGTCGCCGACAGCTTCGCCCAGACCCATGTTCAGGGTGATCTTGGTAACGCGCGGAACTTCCATCACGTTCGCCAGCTTAAGTTCTTCCTTAAGCTTGGGAGCAATCTCGTTCCGGTAAATCTCTTTCAGTCGTGCCATGGTCTTCTACCTAGCAGTGTTCAAGCATCAACCGCTTTTTGGGTCGACTTGAAGACACGAATTTTTTTGCCGTCTTCTACTTTGAAACCAACGCGGTCAGCCTTGTTGGTTTCGCCGTTGAAAATGGCGACGTTGGAAGCGTGCAGTGGCGCTTCTTTCTCGACGATACCGCCCTGTACGCCCGACATCGGGTTAGGCTTGGTATGACGCTTCACCAGGTTGATCCCACCAACGACCAGACGGTCGTCAGCGAGAACCTTGAGCACCTTACCGCGCTTACCTTTGTCTTTGCCGGCGATCACGATGATCTCGTCGTCACGACGAATCTTTTGCATGTCGGATCTCCTTACAGCACTTCTGGGGCGAGCGAGACGATCTTCATGAACTTCTCAGTACGAAGTTCACGGGTCACTGGCCCAAAGATACGGGTGCCGATCGGCTCTTGCTTGTTGTTCAACAGAACAGCAGCATTGCCATCAAAGCGGATGATGGAGCCGTCAGCACGACGGACACCGTGGCGAGTGCGGACTACAACAGCAGTCATCACTTGGCCTTTCTTCACTTTACCGCGAGGAATTGCTTCCTTGACGGTTACCTTGATGATGTCACCGATGCCGGCGTAACGGCGGTGCGAACCGCCGAGAACCTTGATGCACATGACGCGACGAGCGCCGCTGTTATCGGCCACATCGAGCATGGATTGAGTCTGAATCATAAAATTTCTCCGACCCTTAGCCCTTAGACTTCAACAGCGCGTTCGAGAACTTCAACCAGTGCCCAGGACTTGGTCTTGGCCAGCGGACGGGTCTCACGGATGGAGACCTTGTCGCCGATATGGCACTGGTTGGTTTCGTCGTGCGCGTGCAGCTTAGTCGAACGCTTAACGTATTTACCGTAGATCGGGTGCTTTACGCGACGCTCGATCAGTACGGTGATGGTTTTGTCCATCTTGTCGCTGACGACACGGCCAGTCAGCGTACGGACGGTTTTTTCAGCTTCAGCCATGATCACTTACCTGCCTGCTGGTTGAGCACAGTTTTCACGCGAGCGATGTCACGCTTAACTTGCGAGAGCAGGTGCGACTGCCCCAACTGGCCAGTTGCTTTCTGCATACGCAGATTGAACTGGTCGCGCAGCAAGCCGAGCAGTTGCTCGTTCAGCTGCTGTGCTGATTTTTCACGAAGTTCATTCGCTTTCATCACATCACCGTCCGCTTAACAAAGGAGGTGGCGAGAGGCAGCTTTGCAGCCGCCAGGGCGAAAGCCTCACGCGCCAGCTCTTCAGAAACACCCTCGATCTCGTACAGGACTTTGCCTGGCTGGATCTGGGCAACCCAGTACTCCACGGAACCTTTACCTTTACCCATCCGCACTTCGAGAGGCTTCTTGGAGATCGGCTTGTCCGGGAACACACGGATCCAGATTTTACCGCCACGTTTTACGTGACGGGTCAGAGCACGACGTGCCGACTCAATCTGGCGGGCGGTGAGACGACCGCGAGCAACAGCTTTCAGAGCAAACTCGCCGAAGCTGACTTTGCTACCGCGCAGTGCCAGACCACGGTTGTGGCCAGTCATCTGCTTGCGGAATTTTGTACGCTTTGGTTGCAACATTTGGCGTACCCCTTACTTAGCAGCTTTTTTACGAGGCGCTGGTGCTTGTGGTTTCAGTTCTTCTTGGCGACCACCAATTACTTCGCCTTTGAAAATCCAAACCTTCACACCGATCACACCGTAAGTGGTGTGAGCTTCGTAGGTGGCATAGTCGATATCGGCACGCAGGGTGTGCAGCGGCACACGACCTTCGCGATACCATTCAGTACGTGCGATTTCAGCACCGCCGAGACGACCGCTCACTTGGATCTTGATGCCTTTGGCACCAATGCGCATGGCGTTCTGTACGGCGCGCTTCATGGCGCGACGGAACATCACACGACGCTCCAGCTGCTGAGCTACGCTCTGAGCTACCAGCATACCGTCGAGTTCCGGCTTGCGGATCTCTTCGATGTTGATGTGCACAGGCACACCCATTTGCTTGGTCAGGTCCTGACGCAGTTTCTCAACATCTTCACCTTTCTTCCCGATAACGATACCTGGACGAGCGGTGTGGATGGTGATGCGTGCAGTTTGGGCCGGACGATGGATATCGATACGGCTAACGGACGCGCTTTTTAGTTTGTCTTGGAGGTACTCACGCACATTCAGATCTGCGAGCAAATAGTCCGCATAAGTCCGACCGTCTGCGTACCAGACGGAGGTGTGCTCCTTGACGATTCCCAGGCGAATGCCAGTGGGATGTACTTTCTGACCCATCTGATCGACTCCGTTACTTGTCCGCAACCTTGACAGTGATATGGCAAGACCGCTTGACGATGCGATCAGCGCGGCCTTTGGCACGCGGCATGATGCGCTTCAGCGAACGCCCTTCGTTGACGAAAACGGTGGAGACCTTCAGGTCATCAACGTCTGCGCCTTCGTTATGCTCGGCGTTGGCTACGGCCGACTCGAGGACTTTCTTCATGATTTCAGCGGCTTTTTTGCTGCTGAAAGCCAACAGGTTGAGCGCTTCGCCCACCTTCTTCCCGCGGATCTGGTCGGCGACCAAGCGGGCTTTCTGGGCGGAGATTCGAGCGCCCGACAACTTAGCGGCTACTTCCATTTCCTTACCCCTTAACGCTTGGCTTTCTTGTCAGCCACGTGCCCACGATAAGTGCGGGTACCGGCAAACTCGCCCAGTTTATGGCCGACCATGTCTTCGTTCACGAGAACTGGGACGTGTTGGCGACCGTTGTGTACCGCGATGGTCAGACCGACCATTTGTGGCAGGATCATGGAACGGCGCGACCAGGTCTTAACTGGTTTGCGATCGTTCTTTTCCGCCGCCACTTCGATCTTCTTCAGTAGGTGAAGATCGATAAAAGGACCTTTTTTCAGAGAACGTGGCACTGTCGTATCCCTCTATTTACTTGCGACGACGGACGATCATGTTGTCGGTACGCTTATTACCACGAGTCTTCGCGCCCTTAGTCGGGAAGCCCCATGGCGATACCGGATGACGACCACCGGAGGTACGACCTTCACCACCACCATGTGGGTGGTCAACCGGGTTCATGGCAACACCACGAACGGTTGGGCGAACGCCACGCCAGCGTTTGGCACCAGCTTTACCCAGCGAACGCAGGCTGTGCTCGGAGTTCGAGACTTCACCCAGGGTCGCACGGCATTCAGCCAGGACTTTACGCATTTCACCAGAGCGCAGACGCAGGGTCACATAGACACCTTCGCGAGCGATCAGCTGAGCCGAAGCACCAGCGGAACGAGCGATCTGTGCACCTTTGCCCGGCTTCAGTTCGATGCCGTGAATGGTGCTACCCACTGGGATGTTGCGCAGTTGCAGGGAGTTGCCTGGCTTGATTGGAGCCAGAGCGCCTGCGATCAGCTGGTCGCCAGCAGCAACGCCTTTAGGGGCGATGATGTAGCGGCGCTCGCCGTCTGCGTAGCACAGCAGTGCGATGTGAGCAGTACGGTTTGGATCGTATTCGATACGCTCGACAGTGGCGACGATGCCATCTTTGTCGTTGCGACGGAAATCGACCATACGGTAATGCTGCTTATGACCACCACCTACGTGACGAGTAGTGATACGGCCATTGTTGTTACGACCACCAGACTTCGATTTCTTCTCGAGCAGCGGTGCGTGAGGAGCGCCTTTATGCAGCTCCTTGTTGACCACCTTGACCACGAAACGGCGGCCAGGGGAAGTCGGTTTGCATTTAACGATTGCCATGATGCACCCCTTCCTTACTCAGCACTGCTGCTGAAATCGAGATCTTGGCCTGGCTGAAGCGAAACGATCGCTTTCTTCCAGTCATTGCGCTTGCCCAGACCACGTGCGGTACGCTTGGTTTTACCCAGAACGTTTACAGTCGACACGTTTTCGACTTTTACGCCGAACAGGCCTTCGACAGCTTTCTTGATTTCCAGCTTGGTTGCGTCAGTAGCAACCTTGAATACGAACTGGCCTTTTTTCTCAGCCAGAACGGTAGCCTTCTCGGAAACATGCGGGCCAAGGAGGACTTTAAATACGCGTTCCTGGTTCATCCCAGCAGCTCCTCGAATTTCTTCACGGCCGACACAGTGATCAACACTTTGTCGTATGCGATCAGACTGACCGGATCGGAACCCTGTACGTCACGTACGTCGACGTGCGGCAGGTTACGAGCAGCCAGGTACAGGTTCTGATCAACAGCGTCCGAAACGATCAGAACGTCGCTCAGACCCATGCCGTTCAGCTTGTTCAGCAGGTCTTTGGTTTTCGGTGCTTCAACAGCGAAGTCCTGAACCACGACCAGACGGTCGGTACGCACCAGCTCAGCGAGGATGGAACGCATTGCTGCGCGGTACATCTTCTTGTTGAGCTTCTGCGAGTGATCCTGAGGACGAGCTGCGAAAGTGGTACCGCCGCCACGCCAGATTGGGCTACGGATAGTACCGGCACGAGCACGGCCAGTGCCTTTCTGACGCCATGGGCGCTTACCGCCACCAGCAACGTCGGAACGGGTTTTCTGCTGTTTGGTGCCCTGACGGCCGCCGGCCATGTAGGCCACGACTGCTTGGTGTACCAGCGTCTCGTTGAATTCGCCGCCGAAAGTCAGTTCGGAAACTTCGATCGCTTGAGCGTCATTTACATTTAGTTGCATGTCAGCTTCCCCTTAACCGCGAGCCTTGGCAGCCGGACGCACAACCAGATCGCTGCCAGTTGCGCCTGGAACGGCACCCTTGACCAGCAACAGATTGCGTTCAGCGTCGACGCGCACTACTTCGAGGGACTGAACGGTCACGCGCTCGGCGCCCATGTGACCGGACATTTTTTTGCCCTTGAATACACGACCAGGAGTCTGGCACTGGCCGATAGAGCCCGGGACGCGGTGGGAGACGGAGTTACCGTGGGTGTTATCTTGACCGCGGAAATTCCAGCGCTTGATGGTACCGGCAAAGCCTTTACCCTTGGACTGGCCGGTAACGTCTACCAGCTGACCTGCAGCGAAGATTTCAGCGTTGATCGAATCACCGGCCTGGAACTCACCTTCTTCAAGGCGGAACTCCCAGACACCGCGACCCGCGGCAACGTTCGCCTTGGCGAAGTGACCTGCTTGAGCAGCAGTCACGCGCGAAGCGCGACGCTCACCGACAGTGACTTGCACTGCACGATAGCCATCGGTTTCTTCAGTTTTGAACTGGGTGACGCGATTCGGCTCGATCTCAATGACCGTGACCGGAATGGAGACACCTTCTTCGGTGAAAATACGGGTCATACCGCATTTACGACCGACTACACCAATAGTCATGTTGTAAACCTCATGAGTGTACGGGGCTTTCACCCGCTATGGCCGCCCATTTCAGAGCGTTACACGACTAAGACCGTGTCTTAGCCGAGGCTGATCTGCACTTCCACACCGGCCGCAAGATCAAGCTTCATAAGAGCATCAACGGTTTTATCCGTTGGCTGGACGATGTCCAGTACGCGCTTATGAGTACGGATCTCGTACTGGTCACGCGCGTCTTTGTTGACGTGCGGGGAGACCAGAACGGTGAACCGCTCTTTACGGGTAGGCAGTGGAATTGGACCACGCACTTGAGCACCAGTACGTTTCGCGGTTTCCACGATTTCCTGGGTGGATTGGTCGATCAGGCGATGGTCAAAAGCCTTCAACCTGATACGGATTTGCTGATTTTGCATTGGATTTCAGACTCCAGGCTGCTATTCCCACCGGGCGCACTACGCCCGTTAAAAGGAGGCGTGATTCTATAGAGGGCCCCACTGAGTGTCAACCCAATAAAAAAGCCCCCGCTGAGCGGGGGCCTTTTTAAGCGATCAACGATTACTCGATGATTTTGGCTACGACGCCGGCGCCGACGGTACGACCGCCTTCACGGATAGCGAAACGCAGACCGTCTTCCATCGCGATGGTTTTGATCAGGGTAACAGTCATCTGAATGTTGTCACCTGGCATTACCATTTCAACGCCTTCTGGCAGCTCGCAGTTACCAGTCACGTCAGTAGTACGGAAGTAGAACTGTGGACGGTAGCCTTTGAAGAACGGAGTGTGACGGCCGCCTTCTTCTTTGCTCAGAACGTAAACTTCTGCGGTGAACTTGGTGTGCGGCTTGACCGAACCTGGCTTGACCAGAACCTGGCCACGCTCAACGTCGTCACGCTTGGTGCCGCGCAGCAGCACGCCGCAGTTCTCGCCAGCACGACCTTCGTCCAGCAGCTTGCGGAACATCTCAACACCGGTGCAGGTGGTGGTGGTGGTGTCACGCAGACCAACGATTTCCAGGGCGTCTTGAACGCGGACGATACCACGCTCGATACGACCGGTAACAACAGTACCACGACCCGAGATCGAGAATACGTCTTCGATTGGCATCAGGAACGGCTTGTCGATAGCGCGCTCAGGCTCTGGGATGTAGCTATCCAGAGTCTCAACCAGCTTCTTGACAGCGGTGGTGCCCATTTCGTTGTCGTCTTTGCCTTCCAGCGCCATACGAGCCGAACCGATGATGATCGGGGTGTCGTCGCCTGGGAAGTCATAGGTGGACAGCAGGTCGCGAACTTCCATCTCGACCAGTTCCAGCAGCTCAGCGTCGTCTACCAGGTCAGCCTTGTTCAGGAAGACCACGATGTACGGAACGCCAACCTGACGGGACAGCAGGATGTGCTCACGGGTTTGTGGCATCGGACCATCGGCGGCCGAGCAAACCAGGATCGCGCCGTCCATCTGGGCAGCACCGGTGATCATGTTCTTCACGTAGTCAGCGTGACCTGGGCAGTCGACGTGAGCGTAGTGACGAATGTTCGAGTTGTACTCGACGTGTGCGGTGTTGATGGTGATACCGCGAGCTTTCTCTTCTGGAGCGCTGTCGATCTTGTCGAATTCGACGACGGCCGAACCGAAAACTTCGGAGCAGACGCGAGTCAGAGCTGCAGTCAGAGTGGTTTTACCGTGGTCAACGTGACCGATGGTGCCAACGTTGACGTGCGGAAGGGAACGATCAAATTTTTCTTTAGCCACGACAGTGAACCTCTTGCCTAAAGGGCTGGATTAGCCTTGTTTTTTAACGAGTGCTTCGACGATATTCGACGGAGCTTCGGCGTATTTGGAGAATTCCATGGAGTAGCTCGCGCGACCCTGAGACATGGAACGAACGTCGGTCGCATAACCGAACATTTCTCCGAGCGGAACTTCAGCACGGACAACCTTGCCGGACACCGAATCTTCCATACCCTGGATCAGACCACGACGACGGTTCAGGTCACCCATCACGTCACCCATGTAGTCCTCAGGGGTCACAACTTCTACCTTCATGATCGGCTCAAGCACTTTACCGCCGCCTTTGGCTGCGAGTTGCTTGGTCGCCATGGAGGCCGCCACCTTGAACGCCATCTCGTTGGAGTCGACGTCGTGGTAGGAACCATCAAACACGGTAGCCTTCAGGCCGATCAGCGGATAGCCGGCAACGATGCCGTTCTTCATCTGCTCTTCGATACCCTTCTGGATCGCCGGGATGTATTCCTTAGGAACCACACCACCTACAACCTCGTTGGTGAATTCCAGGCCTTCGGTGATGTTGCCTTGTGCGTCCACTGTTGGCTGCGAGAAGCGAATCCAGCAGTGACCGAACTGACCGCGACCACCGGACTGACGAACGAACTTACCTTCGATCTCGACGTTGTCCTTGGTGATCTGCTCGCGGTACGAAACCTGTGGCTTACCAATGTTGGCTTCGACGTTGAACTCGCGCTTCATGCGGTCAACGAGGATGTCCAGGTGAAGCTCACCCATACCGGAGATGATGGTCTGGCCGGTTTCTTCGTCGGTTTTGACGCGGAACGACGGGTCTTCCTGAGCCAGCTTGCCCAGTGCGATACCCATCTTTTCCTGGTCTTGCTTGGTCTTCGGCTCAACAGCTACCGAGATCACAGGCTCCGGGAAGTCCATACGCTCGAGGATGATCGGCTTGTCGGCGTTGCACAGGGTGTCACCGGTGGTGACGTCCTTCATGCCGATCAGAGCAGCGATGTCGCCTGCCAGTACTTCTTTGATTTCTTCACGCTGGTTGGCGTGCATCTGCACCATACGACCAACGCGCTCTTTCTTGCCCTTGACCGAGTTGATCACGGAGTCGCCGGACTGCAGCATACCCGAGTAAACGCGGACGAAGGTCAGAGTACCCACGAACGGGTCGGTGGCAATCTTGAACGCCAGAGCCGAGAACGGCTCGTTGTCGTCGGCATGACGCTCGTCGTAGTCGGCGTCAACCAGCTCTTCTTTCGGCTTCTCGATCAGATCAGGGTGGATACCCTTGATCGCCGGGATTTCGGTCGGAGCAGGCAGGAAGTCGATAACGGCGTCGAGAACCAGGGGAACGCCCTTGTTCTTGAACGACGAACCGCAGACAGCCGGAACGATCTCGCTGGCCAGGGTGCGCGCGCGCAGACCGGCTTTGATTTCTTCGACGGTCAGCTCACCTTCTTCAAGGTACTTGTTCATCAGCTCTTCGTTAGCTTCGGCAGCGGCTTCGACCATATTGGCGCGCCACTCTTCAGCCAGCTCCAGCATATCGGCAGGAATTTCTTCCTCGCGATAAGTGGTGCCTTTGTCGTCGTCGTTCCAGTAGATAGCCTTCATCTTGATCAGGTCGACCTGACCCTGGAAGTTATCTTCCGAACCGATGGCCAGCTGAACAGGAACCGGGGTGTGACCCAGACGGTTCTTGATCTGACCTACGACGCGCAGGAAGTTGGCACCGGCACGGTCCATCTTGTTCACGTAAACAACACGTGGAACGCCGTACTTGTTGGCTTGACGCCATACGGTTTCGGACTGTGGCTCAACGCCGGAAGTGCCGCAGAACACAACGACCGCGCCGTCGAGTACGCGCAGCGAACGTTCTACTTCAATGGTGAAGTCAACGTGGCCGGGGGTATCGATGACGTTTACGCGGTAGTTGTCATACTGGCCACGGGAACCCTGCCAGAAGGTGGTAACAGCAGCGGAGGTAATGGTAATACCCCGCTCCTGCTCCTGCACCATCCAGTCGGTGGTCGCGGCGCCGTCATGCACCTCGCCCATCTTGTGGCTCAGGCCTGTGTAGAACAGGATCCGCTCGGTAGTGGTAGTTTTGCCCGCGTCAACGTGCGCGCAAATACCGATGTTACGGTAGCGGTTGATTGGTGTAGTACGAGCCATAGAGCCCTCGCAAAAATAGTGATGCCAGAATTAGAAGCGGTAGTGCGAGAACGCTTTGTTGGCTTCGGCCATACGGTGTACGTCTTCACGCTTCTTGACTGCAGCACCTTTGCCTTCAGCAGCATCCAGCAGCTCGCCAGCCAGGCGCAGAGCCATGGACTTCTCGCCACGCTTGCGGGCGTAGTCTACCAACCAGCGCATTGCCAGGGCGTTACGACGGGATGGACGAACTTCAACAGGAACCTGGTAAGTGGCACCGCCAACACGGCGCGACTTAACTTCGACCAGCGGAGCGATGGCGTCGAGAGCTTTCTCGAAGATTTCCAGGGGATCGCTGTTCTTGCGTTCTTTAACCTTGTCCAGTGCACCGTAAACGATACGCTCGGCAACGGCTTTTTTGCCGCTTTCCATTACGTGGTTCATGAACTTGGCGAGGATCTGGCTTCCGTATTTTGGATCGTCCAGAATCTCACGCTTGGCTGCTACACGACGTCTTGGCATTGATAAGCCCTCAAACGGTCTTCAGGTTAGCCCGGGACAGTGCCCCTTAAGGGTGCGTGCCCGACCTTACTCTTATCGACTCAATAAAATTGATAACTGCAAACTGCGACAAACGGCCGATTACTTCGGACGCTTGGTACCGTACTTCGAACGACCTTGGTTACGACCTTTGACGCCGGAGGTATCCAGGGAGCCGCGAACGGTGTGGTAACGAACACCTGGCAAGTCTTTTACACGACCGCCACGGATCAGTACGACGCTGTGCTCTTGCAGGTTGTGGCCTTCACCGCCGATGTACGAGGAAACCTCGAAACCGTTGGTCAGACGCACACGGCAAACTTTACGCAGTGCCGAGTTAGGTTTTTTCGGCGTGGTGGTGTACACACGGGTGCACACGCCACGACGTTGCGGGCAGTTCTGCAGCGCAGGAACGTCGGATTTCTCGACGATACGCTTACGCGGCTGACGTACCAGCTGGTTGATAGTTGCCATCTACTAGCTCCACTGTTGTCTTGCGACGCTATTGTCTTGCAAGAAAAGCAAAAATTGGCAGGACGGAGTCCCACCAAATTTAGGGGTACAAGAGTCTAAAGAGGATCTTGCCCCCAGTCAAGACAAGGCCCCGGCCCTCCCCTTCCAGTCATCGGCAACAAATTATGTCGCCGATGGCCAAAACAGGTTTGCCGGGGCCCTATCCTACTTTCAGTTACCGCTGGAATTCAGCGCTTCGGTCAGTGCGGCTTCCACCTCACTGGCACTTACGCGCAGCGGTTTGTCGGCATCACGGCGACGCTTGCGCTCGCTGTGGTAGGCCAGACCGGTACCGGCCGGGATCAGACGACCCACGACCACGTTTTCTTTCAGGCCGCGCAGGTAATCGCGCTTGCCGGTTACCGCCGCTTCGGTCAGTACGCGGGTGGTTTCCTGGAAGGAAGCCGCCGAGATGAACGATTCGGTGGACAGCGAGGCCTTGGTGATACCCAGCAGTACGCGCGAGAACTTGGAGATGAACTTGTCATCTGCGCCGAGACGCTCGTTCTCTACCAGTACCTGGGTCAGTTCCATCTGGTCGCCCTTGATGAAGCTGGAATCGCCGGACTCGGTGATCTCAACTTTACGCAGCATCTGACGCAGGATGGTCTCGATGTGCTTGTCGTTGATCTTCACGCCTTGCAGACGGTAAACGTCCTGAATCTCGTTGACGATGTACTTGGCCAGCGCGCTTACACCCAGCAGACGCAGGATGTCGTGCGGATCGCTTGGACCGTCGGAGATAACTTCGCCGCGGTTAACCTGTTCGCCCTCGAAGACGTTCAGGTGACGCCACTTCGGAATCAGCTCTTCGTACGGATCGCTGCCATCGTTCGGGGTGATGACCAGACGGCGCTTGCCCTTGGTCTCTTTACCGAAGGCGATGGTGCCGCTGACTTCAGCCAGAATCGAGGCTTCTTTCGGACGACGGGCTTCGAACAAGTCGGCAACCCGTGGCAGACCACCGGTGATGTCACGGGTCTTCGACGTTTCTTGCGGGATACGCGCGATAACGTCACCGACGCCGATCTGGGCACCGTCAGCCACACCAACCAGGGCGTTCGCCGGCAGGAAGTACTGAGCCGGTACGTCGGTACCTGGCAGCAGCAGATCCTTGCCATTGGCGTCGACCATCTTGATTGCAGGGCGGATTTCCTTACCTGCAGCCGGACGGTCTTTGACGTCCAGAACCTCAATGTTGGTCAAACCAGTCAATTCGTCAGTCTGACGCTTGATGGTGATGCCTTCTTCCATGCCCACGAAGGTCACGGTACCTTTCATTTCGGTAACGATCGGGTGGGTGTGCGGGTCCCACTTGGCGACGATTGCGCCAGCGTCGACCTTGTCGCCTTCCTTCACGGAAATGACCGCACCGTAAGGCAGCTTGTAACGCTCACGCTCACGACCGAATTCGTCGGCAATCGCCAACTCACCGGAACGCGATACGGCAACCAGGTTACCGTCGGCACGCTCAACCTGTTTCAGGTTGTGCAGGCGAACCATACCGCCGTTCTTCACCTGGACGCTGTCGGCAGCCGAGGTCCGGCTTGCAGCACCACCGATGTGGAACGTACGCATGGTCAGCTGGGTACCCGGCTCACCGATCGACTGGGCAGCGATAACGCCGACAGCTTCACCGATGTTCACCTGGTGACCGCGAGCCAGGTCGCGACCGTAGCACTTGGCGCAGATGCCGTAGCGGGTTTCGCAGCTGATCGGCGAACGCACGATCACTTCGTCGATGCTGTTCAGCTCGATGAATTCGACCCACTTCTCGTCGAC
This sequence comes from Pseudomonas sp. SORT22, assembly GCF_018417635.1. Taxonomy (NCBI): domain Bacteria; kingdom Pseudomonadati; phylum Pseudomonadota; class Gammaproteobacteria; order Pseudomonadales; family Pseudomonadaceae; genus Pseudomonas; species Pseudomonas sp. SORT22. Next base: position 745,153 of record NZ_CP071007.1, on the reverse strand, counting down.
CAGGGTACCAGCCGGAACGATAACGTCGTCGGTGCCTGGCTTGAACACGTCACGGGCGATAACACGACCCAGTACACGCTCACCCAGTGGCTCTACAACGTCGCCGCCTTCAATGTGCGGCGTCATCAGCAGGCCTTGCTCGGTGCCGCAGTCGATCTCGGTAACCACCAGATCCTGGGCAACGTCTACCAGACGACGAGTCAGGTAACCGGAGTTCGCGGTTTTCAGCGCGGTATCCGCCAGACCCTTACGAGCACCGTGAGTCGAGATGAAGTACTGGAGTACGCTCAGACCTTCACGGAAGTTCGCGGTGATCGGCGTCTCGATGATCGAGCCGTCCGGCTTGGCCATCAGACCACGCATACCGGCCAGCTGACGAATCTGAGCTGCCGAACCCCGGGCACCGGAGTCAGCCATCATGTACATCGAGTTGAAGGACTCTTGCTCGACTTCGTCGCCGTTGCGGTCGATGACTTTCTCTTTCGAGAGGTTGGCCATCATCGCTTTGGAAACTTCGTCGTTCGCCTTGGACCACAAGTCGATGACTTTGTTGTACTTCTCGCCCTGGGTTACCAGGCCGGAGGCGTACTGGCTCTCGATCTCTTTCACTTCGTCGGTAGCGGTACCGATGATGCGGGCTTTTTCATCCGGGATAACGAAGTCGTTAACACCGATGGAAACGCCGGAGATGGTCGAGTAGGCAAAACCGGTGTACATCAGCTGGTCAGCGAAGATCACGGTCTCTTTCAGACCAACCACGCGGTAGCACTGGTTGATCAGCTTGGAGATCGCCTTTTTCTTCATTGGCTGGTTGACCACGTCGTACGACAGACCTGGCGGTACAACCTGGAACAGCAGCGCACGGCCGACAGTAGTGTCGACGATACGGGTGTTCTTGACGCTGCCGCCATCACGATCGTTTACGGTTTCGTTGATACGAACCTTGATCTTGGCGTGCAGGGCAGCTTCGCCGGCGCGGAATACGCGGTCGACTTCCTGCAGGTCGGCGAACACGCGACCTTCGCCCTTGGCGTTGATGGCTTCACGGGTCATGTAGTACAGACCCAGTACAACGTCCTGCGACGGAACGATGATTGGCTCACCGTTGGCTGGCGACAGAATGTTGTTGGTCGACATCATCAGCGCGCGCGCTTCGAGCTGGGCTTCCAGCGTCAGCGGCACGTGAACGGCCATTTGGTCACCGTCGAAGTCGGCGTTGTACGCAGCACAGACCAGCGGGTGCAGCTGGATAGCCTTACCTTCGATCAGTACCGGTTCAAAGGCCTGGATACCCAGACGGTGAAGGGTCGGCGCACGGTTGAGCAGTACGGGGTGTTCGCGAATCACTTCGGCGAGAACGTCCCAGACCTCTGGCAGCTCGCGCTCGACCATCTTCTTGGCGGCCTTGATGGTGGTCGCCAGACCACGCATTTCCAGCTTGCCGAAAATGAACGGCTTGAACAGCTCGAGAGCCATTTTCTTCGGCAGACCGCACTGGTGCAGACGCAGGGTCGGACCTACGGTAATTACCGAACGGCCGGAGTAGTCAACGCGCTTACCGAGCAAGTTCTGACGGAAACGACCTTGCTTACCCTTGATCATGTCGGCCAGGGATTTCAGAGGACGCTTGTTCGAGCCGGTGATGGCACGACCGCGACGGCCGTTATCCAGCAAGGCGTCGACCGCTTCCTGCAGCATGCGCTTTTCGTTGCGCACGATGATGTCCGGCGCGGACAGGTCGAGCAGGCGCTTCAGACGGTTGTTACGGTTGATCACCCGACGATACAGGTCGTTCAGGTCGGAAGTCGCGAAGCGACCGCCATCCAGCGGAACCAGTGGACGCAGGTCTGGCGGCAGAACCGGCAGAACGGTCAGGACCATCCACTCAGGCAGGTTGCCCGAGCCCTGGAAGGCTTCCATCAGTTTCAGACGCTTGGACAGCTTCTTGATCTTGGTTTCCGAGTTGGTCTGCGGAATCTCTTCGCGCAGGCGACCGATCTCGTGCTCCAGGTCGATAGCGTGCAGCAGCTCGCGGACAGCCTCGGCACCCATGCGGGCGTCGAAGTCGTCACCGAACTCTTCCAGCGCTTCGAAGTACTGCTCGTCGTTGAGCAGCTGGCCTTTTTCCAGGGTGGTCATGCCCGGGTCGATAACGACATAGCTCTCGAAGTAGAGAACGCGCTCGATATCACGCAGGGTCATGTCCATCAGCAGGCCGATACGGGACGGCAGCGACTTCAGGAACCAGATGTGGGCAACCGGCGAAGCCAGTTCGATGTGCGCCATGCGCTCACGACGAACCTTGGCCAGGGCGACTTCAACGCCGCACTTCTCGCAGATCACGCCGCGGTGTTTCAGGCGCTTGTACTTACCGCACAGGCACTCGTAGTCCTTGACTGGGCCAAAGATCTTGGCGCAGAACAGGCCGTCACGCTCGGGTTTGAACGTACGGTAGTTGATGGTTTCCGGCTTTTTAACTTCACCGAACGACCACGAACGGATCATCTCAGGCGAGGCCAATCCGATACGGATGGCGTCGAACTCTTCGACTTGACCCTGGTTTTTCAGCAAATTCAGTAGGTCTTTCAAGGCCTTTCCTCCTGGCGGAGCAGGGAGCGGGCTTTTCAGCCACGCTCCCGATTCGCGTCACGTGTTATTCGGTTTCCAGATCGATATCGATACCGAGCGAACGAATCTCTTTGATCAACACGTTGAAGGACTCGGGCATGCCCGGCTCCATACGGTGATCGCCGTCCACGATGTTTTTGTACATCTTGGTCCGACCGTTCACGTCGTCCGACTTCACTGTGAGCATTTCTTGCAGGGTGTATGCCGCGCCGTATGCTTCCAGCGCCCACACTTCCATCTCCCCGAAACGCTGACCACCGAACTGCGCCTTACCACCCAGCGGCTGCTGGGTAACCAGGCTGTAAGAACCAGTGGAACGCGCGTGCATCTTGTCGTCCACCAAGTGGTTCAGCTTGAGCATGTACATGTAACCAACGGTCACATGACGCTCGAACTTGTTGCCGGTACGACCGTCGAACAGCTGCATCTGACCGCTTTCTGGCATGTCTGCCAGCTTCAGCATGGCCTTGATCTCGCTTTCCTTGGCACCGTCGAAGACTGGAGTGGCCATTGGCACACCGCCTTTGAGGTTCTTCGCCAGGTCCAGGATTTCCTGGTCGGAGAAGGTCTCCAGTTGTTCCTGACGACCACCGATCTCGTTGTAGATCTCGGTGAGGAACTTGCGCAGCTCGATGACCTTGCGCTGCTCTTCGAGCATGCGGTTGATCTTCTCGCCCAGACCTTTGGCCGCCAGGCCCAGGTGGGTTTCGAGGATCTGACCGACGTTCATACGCGATGGTACGCCCAACGGGTTGAGGACCACGTCGACCGGAGTACCGTTGGCGTCGTGCGGCATGTCTTCGACCGGCATGATCACCGAGACCACACCTTTGTTACCGTGACGGCCGGCCATCTTGTCGCCCGGCTGGATGCGGCGACGGATTGCCAGGTAGACCTTGACGATCTTCAGTACGCCCGGTGCCAGGTCATCGCCCTGCTGCAGCTTGCGCTTCTTGTCTTCGAACTTGTCGTCCAGCAGACGGCGACGATCAACGATGTAGGCCTGGGCCTTCTCGAGCTGCTCGTTCAGCGCGTCTTCGGCCATGCGCAGCTTGAACCACTGGCCGTGCTCCAGACCGTCCAGGACTTCGTTGGTGATCACAGTGCCTTTCTTCAGGCCTGCACCACCGTCGACAACCTGGCCGTTCAGGGCCGAACGCAGACGTTCGAAGGTTGCGCCTTCGACGATGCGGAACTCTTCGTTGAGGTCCTTGCGGATCTCGTCCAGCTGCATCTTCTCGATGGACAGCGCACGGCTGTCGCGCTCGACGCCATCACGGGTGAAGACCTGTACGTCGATGACAGTACCTTTGGTGCCGGTAGGCACGCGCAGGGAGGTGTCTTTAACGTCGCTGGCTTTCTCACCGAAGATTGCGCGCAGCAGTTTTTCTTCCGGAGTCAGCTGGGTTTCGCCTTTTGGCGTGACCTTGCCGACCAGGATGTCGCCAGCGCCAACTTCAGCACCAACATAAACGATACCGGCTTCGTCCAGCTTGTTCAGCGCAGCTTCACCGACGTTCGGGATGTCCGCGGTGATTTCCTCTGGGCCAAGCTTGGTGTCACGGGCCACACAGGTCAGTTCCTGGATGTGGATCGTGGTGAAGCGGTCTTCCTGAACAACACGCTCGGACAGGCAGATGGAGTCTTCGAAGTTGAAGCCGTTCCACGCCATGAACGCGATGCGCATGTTCTGACCCAGCGCCAGTTCACCCATGTCGGTGGACGGGCCGTCGGCCATGATGTCGCCACGCTGAACCGCGTCACCCTTGTTAACCAGCGGACGCTGGTTGATGCAGGTGTTCTGGTTCGAACGGGTGTATTTGGTCAGGTTGTAGATGTCGACACCGGCTTCACCGGTTTCAACTTCGTCATCGGCAACGCGAACAACGATACGGCTGGCATCGACAGAGTCGATCACGCCGCCACGACGGGCCACGACGCAAACGCCGGAGTCACGGGCAACGTTGCGCTCCATGCCGGTACCGACCAGCGGCTTGTCGGCGCGCAGGGTTGGTACAGCCTGACGCTGCATGTTCGAACCCATCAACGCACGGTTGGCGTCGTCGTGCTCGAGGAACGGAATCAGCGACGCTGCAACCGAAACTACCTGCTTCGGCGAAACGTCCATCAGGGTGACGTCTTCCGGCGCCTTGACGGTGAATTCGTTCAGGTGACGAACAGCTACCAGCTCATCGATCAGGTGCTTCTTCTCGTTCATCGTGGCCGAAGCCTGGGCGATGACGTGATCAGCTTCTTCGATCGCCGACAGGAACACGATGTCGTCGGTAACCACGCCCTCTTTCACCACGCGGTACGGGCTTTCCAGGAAGCCGTACTGGTTGGTGCGAGCGTATGCCGCCAGGGAGTTGATCAGACCGATGTTCGGACCTTCAGGGGTCTCGATCGGGCACACGCGGCCGTAGTGGGTCGGGTGTACGTCACGGACTTCGAAGCCTGCGCGCTCACGGGTCAGACCACCAGGGCCGAGTGCAGAGACACGACGCTTGTGGGTGATCTCGGACAGCGGGTTGTTCTGGTCCATGAACTGCGAGAGCTGGCTGGAGCCGAAGAACTCTTTCACCGCCGCCGCAACCGGCTTGGCGTTGATCAGGTCCTGAGGCATCAGGCCTTCGCTTTCTGCCATCGACAGACGCTCTTTGACCGCGCGCTCTACACGCACCAGGCCAACGCGGAACTGGTTCTCGGCCATCTCGCCGACACAGCGGACGCGACGGTTACCGAGGTGGTCGATGTCGTCGACGATGCCTTTGCCGTTACGGATGTCGACCAGGGTCTTGAGGACCTCGACGATATCTTCCTTGCTCAGCACGCCCGAACCTTCGATCTCGGTGCGACCGATACGACGGTTGAACTTCATGCGGCCAACGGCCGACAGGTCGTAACGCTCGGCGCTGAAGAACAGGTTGTTGAACAGGGTCTCGGCGGCATCCTTGGTTGGCGGCTCGCCAGGACGCATCATGCGATAGATCTCGACCAGCGCTTCCAGTTGGTTGCTGGTGGAGTCGATCTTCAGGGTATCCGAGATGAACGGACCGCAGTCGATGTCGTTGGTGTACAGGGTCTCGATGCGAACAACCTGGGCCTTGGCGATTTTCACCAGGACGTCGGTGCTCAGCTCGGTGTTGCACTCAGCCAGGATCTCGCCGGTAGCCGGGTGCACGATCGCCTTGGCGGTAGTGCGGCCCAGGACGTATTCCAGCGGCACGTCCAGCTGCTTGACGCCAGCTTTTTCCAGCTGGTTGATGTGGCGAGCAGTGATACGACGACCTTGCTCGACAATGACCTTGCCGGTTTCGTCATGGATGTCCATGACCGCAACTTCACCACGCAGGCGCTGAGGCACCAGCTCCAGGCTGAGCTTCTCGCCCGACACGTGGAAAACGTTGGTGGTGTAGAAAGCGTCCAGCACTTCTTCAGTGCTGTAGCCCAGCGCGCGCAGCAGAACCGACGCAGGCAGTTTGCGACGACGGTCGATACGGACGAATACACAGTCTTTCGGATCGAATTCGAAGTCCAGCCACGAGCCGCGGTAAGGAATGATCCGCGCCGAGTACAGCAGTTTGCCAGAGCTGTGCGTCTTGCCGCGGTCGTGATCGAAGAACACGCCCGGCGAACGGTGCAGCTGGGAAACGATAACACGCTCGGTACCGTTGATTACGAAGGTACCGTTTTCAGTCATCAGGGGGATTTCACCCATGTAGACTTCTTGCTCTTTGATGTCCTTGATCGCTTTGTTCGACGATTCTTTGTCGAAAATGATCAGGCGGACTTTTACCCGCAGCGGCACCGCGTAGGTCACGCCACGCAGTACGCATTCTTTGACATCAAAAGCCGGTTCGCCCAGACGATAGCCAACGTACTCCAGGGCAGCATTGCCGGAGTAGCTGATGATCGGGAAAACCGATTTGAAGGCCGCATGCAGGCCCACGTCGCGGAACTGATCTTTGGTCGCTCCCGCTTGCAAGAATTCACGATACGAATCCAGCTGGATGGCCAGGAGGTAAGGCACATCCATGACGTCCGGCAACTTGCTAAAGTCCTTGCGGATACGTTTTTTCTCAGTGTATGAGTAAGCCATCAGCGTTCCCCAGCTTGGTCACCTGCTTGTTTGGCTTCTCCCGACGGGAGCAGCCAGAAAATCGTGCAAACCCCTTGGTTTGCGCCACCATCATTGGTGGTTGCAGCTCGTTATCAGCGCCGACCTGGTCAGCTGCCAATAACGGAAAAAGGCCGGTGGCAAGAGCCACCAGCCATCAGCCTTTCGCTTGTCGCTCGGGCTGGAGACGCACAGTCGAAATTATTTCAGTTCGACGGTAGCGCCTGCTGCTTCCAGGTCAGCTTTAGCTTTGTCAGCGGCTTCTTTCGAAACGCCTTCAGCAACAACCTGAGGAGCGGTATCAACCTTTTCCTTGGCTTCTTTCAGGCCCAGGCCGGTCAGTTCGCGAACAGCCTTGATCACGTTTACTTTCTTGTCGCCAGCGGCAACCAGAACAACGTTGAACTCGGTTTGTTCTTCAACAACGGCAGCGGCAGCAGCTGGGCCAGCAGCGGCAACAGCAGCGGTAACGCCGAAGGTTTCTTCCATTGCTTTGATCAGCTCAACAACTTCCAGAACGGTTTTCTGGCCGATTGCTTCGATGATTTGCTCGTTAGTCAGAGACATGACTTAAATCCTGTATTGGGGTGACAGCCTACGCAGCCATCAAATTAAACGTATGATTTCGAAAGTGCTTTCTGCGCCTTAGGCTGCAGCAGCTTCTTTCTGGTCGCGAACGGCTGCCAGAGTACGAGCCAGCTTGCTGGTAGCGCCTTGGATCACGCTCATCAGCTTTGCAATAGCTTCGTCGCGGGTCGGCAGCGAAGCCAACACGTCGATCTGGTTTGCGGCAAGGAACTTGCCGTCGAACGCAGCTGCCTTGATCTCGAACTTGCTCTGACCCTTGGCGAATTCTGCGAACAGACGGGCAGCAGCGCCCGGGTGTTCGTTGGAGAACGCGATCAGGGTAGGGCCGGTGAAGGCGTCGTTGAGGACACTGAATTCAGTGTCAGCAACAGCGCGCTTGAGCAGGGTGTTACGTACAACACGTACGTAAACGCCAGCTTCACGAGCCTCTTTACGGAGTCCGGTCATTGCGCCTACAGTCACGCCACGGGCATCAGCCACGACAGCAGACAGAGCGACTTTGGCAGCCTCGTTGACTTCAGCGACGATGGCCTTCTTGTCTTCGAGTTTAATTGCCACGGGTAAAACTCCTGCTTGTTACCGTTTCATCCAGCCGGGGCCGGATGTCGTTTTGGTGTCTGATTCGGTAAGGAACCAGGGGCACCATCTGCGTAGGCTTGTGGTTTAAGACTTGCGTCGCCTACGGTCTTGGATAGCCCCCGCCAGGCAGGGACCCCAATTTTTCAACCTGGTGCGATCACTCGCACCGGGTTTTGTCTTACGCGTTCAGCGAGCTCTGGTCGATGACCAGACCTGGGCCCATGGTGGTGCTCAGGGTAACGCGCTTGACGTAGATACCTTTCGAGGAAGCTGGCTTGATACGCTTCAGATCAGCGATCAGGGCTTCAACGTTTTCCTTCAGCTTGCCAGCTTCAAAGCCGATTTTGCCAACGGAGGTGTGGATGATGCCGTTTTTGTCGGTGCGATAACGAACCTGACCAGCCTTGGCGTTTTTAACCGCGGTGGCTACGTCTGGAGTTACGGTACCGACTTTCGGGTTAGGCATCAGGCCGCGAGGACCCAGAACCTGACCCAGCTGACCTACAACACGCATTGCGTCCGGGGAAGCAATAACGACGTCATAGTTCAGGTCGCCGCCTTTCATTTCGGCAGCCAGATCGTCCATACCAACGCGGTCAGCGCCGGCAGCCAGAGCGGCCTCGGCAGCAGGACCCTGGGTGAAGACAGCTACACGTACGGTCTTGCCAGTGCCGTGTGGCAGCACGGTAGCGCTACGTACGACCTGGTCGGATTTACGTGGGTCAACACCGAGGTTGACAGCAACGTCGAAGGATTCGCTGAACTTCACGGTGGACAGTTCGGCCAGCAGCACTGCTGCTTCTTCGAAGTTGTAGACTTTGCCTGCTTCGATTTTCGAAGCAATGGCCTTTTGGCGCTTGGTCAGCTTAGCCATTACACACCCTCCACGTTGAGGCCCATGCTGCGAGCGGAACCGGCGATGGTACGCACGGCCGCATCCATGTCAGCAGCGGTCAGATCAGCATTTTTGGTTTTTGCGATCTCTTCCAGCTGAGCACGGGTCACAGTACCGACTTTAACGGTGTTCGGACGTGCAGAACCGCTGGTCAGGCCAGCTGCTTTCTTCAGCAGAACCGAAGCAGGGGTGCTTTTGGTTTCGAAGGTGAAGCTGCGGTCACTGTAAACAGTGATGATCACAGGAGTCGGCAGGCCGGCTTCTTGACCCTGGGTACGGGCGTTGAAGGCCTTGCAGAATTCCATGATGTTCACACCGTGTTGACCCAGTGCTGGACCAACGGGTGGGCTTGGGTTGGCCTGGCCGGCCTTTACTTGCAGCTTGATGTAAGCCTGAATCTTCTTAGCCATGAGCTACTCCAATATCGGGTACGAACGCCAGATGGCTCCCCGGATGACTTGCGTTTTATCCCAGTGACGACAAAACCCCGCAGCACATAGGGCTGCGGGGTATGGGATGCTTTGTTCGGCTAGACCTTCTCGACCTGGCTGAACTCGAGCTCTACCGGGGTAGAGCGACCGAAAATAAGCACGGCCACTTGGATCCGGCTCTTCTCGTAGTTAACTTCTTCAACGGTACCGTTGAAATCAGCAAACGGACCATCGATAACACGGACCACTTCGCCCGGCTCGAACAGAGTCTTCGGCTTCGGCTTGTCGCTGCCATCGGCAACGCGACGCAGAATGGCCTCGGCTTCCTTGTCGGTGATCGGTGCAGGCTTGTCTGCAGTACCACCGATGAAGCCCATGACGCGAGGGGTGTCCTTGACCAAGTGCCAAGTCCCTTCGTTCATGTCCATTTGGACCAGCACATAACCTGGGAAGAACTTACGCTCGCTTTTGCGCTTCTGGCCATTGCGCATCTCAACCACTTCTTCAGTGGGGACCAGAATTTCGCCGAAGCCATCTTCCATGCCAGCCAGCTTTACGCGCTCGATCAGCGAGCGCATGACATGCTTCTCGTAACCCGAGTAAGCATGCACAACGTACCAACGCTTAGCCACGGGACACCCTTAGCCAACAATCAAGGAAATCAACCAACCCAGCAGGGAGTCGAGACCCCACAGCAGCAACGCCATCACCAGGACAACCGCCACTACGATGAGCGTGGTCTGCGTGGTTTCTTGGCGGGTTGGCCATACGACTTTACGAATCTCGGTGCGAGCTTCCTTTGCCAGCGCAAAGAACGACTTGCCTTTGGCGGTCTGCAGGGCAACAAAGCCAGCTACAGCAGCAAGGGCAAGCAGTGCAAGTACGCGGTACAGAATCGGCGAAGCAGAGTAATACTGGTTACCCACAACACCAACGACTACCAAAGCGACAACAGCCAGCCACTTGAGCAGATCAAAACGAGAGTCTTGGGCTTCAGCCTTGGGAGTCATCTAGGAAGATCCTGTGAAAAGAAAGCCAGACACACGAGGTGAATCTGGCAGGTCAGGAGGGAATCGAACCCCCAACCTACGGTTTTGGAGACCGTCGCTCTGCCAATTGAGCTACTGACCTAAAAGCTTATCAGGCCGACCATTATGCCGGCCTGATCGAGAGAAATCAACTACTTATTCGATAATCTTCGCTACTACGCCAGCGCCGACGGTACGACCGCCTTCACGGATAGCGAAACGCAGACCGTCTTCCATCGCGATGGTTTTGATCAGGGTAACAGTCATCTGAATGTTGTCACCTGGCATTACCATTTCAACGCCTTCTGGCAGCTCGCAGTTACCAGTCACGTCAGTAGTACGGAAGTAGAACTGTGGACGGTAGCCTTTGAAGAACGGAGTGTGACGGCCGCCTTCTTCTTTGCTCAGAACGTAAACTTCTGCGGTGAACTTGGTGTGCGGCTTGACCGAACCTGGCTTGACCAGAACCTGGCCACGCTCAACGTCGTCACGCTTGGTGCCGCGCAGCAGCACGCCACAGTTCTCGCCAGCACGACCTTCGTCCAGCAGCTTGCGGAACATCTCAACACCGGTGCAGGTGGTGGTGGTGGTGTCACGCAGACCAACGATTTCCAGGGCGTCTTGAACGCGGACGATACCACGCTCGATACGACCGGTAACAACGGTACCACGACCCGAGATCGAGAATACGTCTTCGATTGGCATCAGGAACGGCTTGTCGATAGCGCGCTCAGGCTCCGGGATGTAGCTGTCCAGAGTCTCAACCAGCTTCTTGACAGCGGTGGTGCCCATTTCGTTGTCGTCTTTGCCTTCCAGCGCCATACGAGCCGAACCGATGATGATCGGGGTGTCGTCGCCTGGGAAGTCATAGGTGGACAGCAGGTCGCGAACTTCCATCTCGACCAGTTCCAGCAGCTCAGCGTCGTCTACCAGGTCAGCCTTGTTCAGGAAGACCACGATGTACGGAACGCCAACCTGACGGGACAGCAGGATGTGCTCACGGGTTTGTGGCATCGGACCATCGGCGGCCGAGCAAACCAGGATCGCGCCATCCATCTGGGCAGCACCGGTGATCATGTTCTTCACGTAGTCAGCGTGACCTGGGCAGTCGACGTGAGCGTAGTGACGAATGTTCGAGTTGTACTCGACGTGTGCGGTGTTAATGGTGATACCGCGAGCTTTCTCTTCTGGAGCGCTGTCGATCTTGTCGAATTCAACGACGGCCGAACCGAAAACTTCGGAGCAGACGCGGGTCAGTGCCGCAGTCAGCGTGGTCTTGCCATGGTCAACGTGACCAATGGTGCCGACGTTTACGTGCGGCAGACTACGATCGAACTTTTCCTTAGCCATCGAGACAATCCTCAGCAATAAGAAACAAGCAAGTCAATATGACCATTAAAACAAAGGCAGATATTTTCATATCTGCCTTGTTATATGGAGCTCTTGAGCGGATTTGAACCGCTGACCTCACCCTTACCAAGGGTGTGCTCTACCAACTGAGCTACAAGAGCGTAACACTGTGCAACAACAGCAAACCTGGAGCGGGTAGCGGGAATCGAACCCGCATCATCAGCTTGGAAGGCTGAGGTTCTACCACTAAACTATACCCGCGGAGCTTGCAGCTCTCGCTAAAACTGGTGGAGGGAGAAGGATTCGAACCTTCGAAGCTCTCGCAACGGATTTACAGTCCGTCCCCTTTGACCGCTCGGGAATCCCTCCAGAATTGGCCGGCATTCTATTCAGATACCGATCAAGTGTCAAGCGTTTTTTCAAATTTTTTCAATCAAATCTGAAACTTAGCTGCTTTGACACCACTTCCAGCTCTACCACCTCAGTGGTGTTCCCTGTGAAGCGGGCGCCATTCTATCAAGCTATTCGCCAGTTGCAATACCCTCGCACAACATTATTTTATGTTTTAAGTCTTTGAAATCATGGGAAAGTGTCCCGAGCACGGTTTGGTCCAGCAAACGCTGGCTCTGGGGCGCAATCTGCAACCACAAACCCGTGCTGTCCCCCAGGCGGCCGGTCACCGGAGCAGCAGCGATATCCAGGGTCAGCAAGCGCTGACGCAGCGCTTTAAGCTGATCCTGGCCCACCAAGCCACCTACATAGAGGCACTCCTGGCCACGCTCGGGCGCAGTTTTACCCTTGCTCGACTCGCTCAGCAGACGAATATCTTGCTGATTTCCCTTGTACAGCGACAACGGCGCCACTTCCTTGGCCTTCAACGGCGCTTCCTGCTGGTGCCAGACGTAATAAAAGACGTTGAGCACCACCAACAACAGAAACAACCAACGCATAGGCACCTCAATCCAGGGGACAAGCCATGGCCAGGCCAACAAATACCAGGTCCGGAACCACCCGGGCCTGTGGAGCGGCCTTTTGCACCAGGAGCGCATCGCCCCCGGTCAGCAACACAGTGAAATCATCACCCCACAACTCATGGGCATGCTCAAGCTGCGAGCGGACAAAGCCCTGAAGCATGTGCACGCAGCCACGCTCTACCGCCTCGACGGTAGAACGCCCAGGGGCAAGGCTCGACAGTGCGCGCTCAGCGGAGGCATCGTCATAGCGGATGCGTCGGGTGTGGGTACGCAGCTGGCTACGCATCAACGGCATGCCCGGGCAGATGAAGCCACCCAGGTGCTCGCCGTCGGCCGAAACGAAGTCAGCCTTGGCCGCCGTACCGAAATCCATCACCAGACACGCGCCACGGGCCAAGTGAAAGCCGCCCAGCACCGCAAGCCAGCGATCCAGGCCGAGGCGCTGGTAATCTTCATAGCCATTGCGTACGCCAGCGACCTCCCTGGCAGGCTGAGCCACCACGACGCTCAAGCCAAAATGCTGGGCGAGCAGCGCCGAAAGGCCAGCGGTCTCCTCCTCACTTCTGACACTGACCAGGCGGCAGCGCCGGGGCGCTGCAGGGAGCGCCGTGACGGCAGCCACCAGGGCCTGATCGGAGTCCACAATGCCGCCGGCAACAACGGCGCCCTCAGTAGCGCTGATGACTCGCCACTTGATAAAGCTGTTGCCACAATCGAGCTCAAGAATCATCACGCAACCTCAAACTGAGCTCACCACCGCTAAAGCTCTTTTCAACACCATCGACCTCGAGGCGCAGCGCCCCTTGCCGGTCAATGCCTAGAACAATTCCGTCAATCCGGTTGACTCCGGCAATCAAGGACACCGCAGCCCCCTGCCACAGATGGGATTGTTCCCACTCGGCCTGGAACGCGGCGAATCCGGATTGCCGATGGCGCTGCAGATCCTGCTGCAGGGTCTGACTGAGCGCAGCCACCAGTTTATTACGATCGACTGCCACCCCTGTCTCACGACGCACTGACGTCCACAACTGATCGATCTGCTCATTGACCTGCATGTTGACGTTGATACCAACCCCCAGCACGACGTGACAGACGTCCGCAGGATCTCCGACCAACTCCAGGAGGATACCGGCGATCTTCTGATTGTTTACCAGAACATCATTCGGCCATTTCAGTCCCGCGCCGGCAACACCAAAGGCCTGCAGCGTACGCATTACCGCCAGGCCAACCACTAGGCTCAGACCTTCCAGCTGGCGCATGCCGCCTTCAATACGCAGCACCAGGCTGTAATAGAGGTTTTCCGCGAATGGGCTGACCCACTGACGACCGCGTCGGCCGCGCCCCGCCGCCTGACGCTCAGCCAGCACCAGGAACGGCGCAGCCTGGCCTTCGCTGATTGAGCGCAGGGCCTGGGCATTGGTCGAGTCGATGGATTCGAATATCAATACTGGCCATTGTTCGCCCTGGGAAAGCTCGGCTATGGCCGATTCTTCCAGCAACGACAACGGCGTGGCCAACTGGTAGCCGCGGCCACGGACTTTATGAATGGGCAGGTTCAGTTCAGCCTCAAGAAGCTGTAATTGCTTCCAGACAGCGGCGCGACTGACGCCCAAGGCTGCGCCCAGGTCTTGCCCGGAATGGAACCGGCCATCCTTGAGGAGCTTCAACAACTTCAGCATGCCAATCTCGACTCACAATGAGGAGGGCATGATAGCCATGCAGGTGGGGATTGCATAGAAAACTGAGCTGTAGGAATGGCCCTCTGTGGTCATCGCCCACAGAGGAAACAGCCAGAAAGACAAAACCCCTACCTGCATGCGCAGATAGGGGTTTCGGAATTTAATCTTGACGATGACCTACTCTCACATGGGGAAACCCCACACTACCATCGGCGATGCATCGTTTCACTGCTGAGTTCGGGATGGGATCAGGTGGTTCCAATGCTCTATGGTCGTCAAGAAATTCTGTTGCCAGAAGGTCTTGTTAGACACTCCAGCGAATCGGGTATGTGATGTTTGTGAGTTACAAATCTTCGGCTGTGCAGTCTTCACAACACCGCAATCTGGCTTTCGCTCAAATTGCTTGGGTGTTATATGGTCAAGCCTCACGGGCAATTAGTATTGGTTAGCTCAACGCCTCACAGCGCTTACACACCCAACCTATCAACGTCGTAGTCTTCGACGGCCCTTCAGGGAGCTCAAGGCTCCAGTGAGATCTCATCTTGAGGCAAGTTTCCCGCTTAGATGCTTTCAGCGGTTATCTCTTCCGAACATAGCTACCCGGCAATGCCACTGGCGTGACAACCGGAACACCAGAGGTTCGTCCACTCCGGTCCTCTCGTACTAGGAGCAGCCCCTCTCAAATCTCAAACGTCCACGGCAGATAGGGACCGAACTGTCTCACGACGTTCTAAACCCAGCTCGCGTACCACTTTAAATGGCGAACAGCCATACCCTTGGGACCGGCTTCAGCCCCAGGATGTGATGAGCCGACATCGAGGTGCCAAACACCGCCGTCGATATGAACTCTTGGGCGGTATCAGCCTGTTATCCCCGGAGTACCT